>VFZS01000640.1 GCA_016871095.1 Acidobacteriota bacterium | reverse complement strand
GTTGTAGTTGCTGGAGGCTAGAACGTCCGCTTTGTGGCCGGCCTGGGCGAATTCCGAGAAGCTGGCCCAGGCGTGCCCGGCGTAGGGACGCAGGAACAGCAGGGTGGGGACACCGCTCTCACCGATGGCCCGCACCATGCCGTCCGAGCCCGAGGTGATGGTGATCACCAGGTTGGCGTCCACGTCCTGGCCTTCCAGGCTCTTGACCCATGCCTTGGCCTGGTCCATGGTGCGCACCAGTTCGCCGCCGGTGAAACGAATGAGGTTGGGGTGCCGCCGCTCGACCTCGGCCAGGCGCGCTTCGATCTCGTTCCTGGTCTGTTCCACGTCGATGGTGGTGCGCGGCCAGGTTGGCTTGGGCACGGCGATGTAGGCTTTCCTCACCTGCGCGGGCCCCGCCCACGGAAGCGGGCTCGAAGCGGCTACGGCGGCGCCAGCCAGGCCGGCGGCGGAGCCTTTGGCGAATTCACGGCGGGTCCAGTGCCCTGGCATCGTCGGTCTCCTCCTCTAGCCCTGATCTGGACGGATCATACACCATCCAGTCGTGGTGTGGTAGCCTACCTGTGACTTCATGCGCACACAGAGTCCGACTTGGATCCTGGCGGGGCTGCTGGCCGTGAGTTGCCTGCCGGCGGCAATCGACCCTTCTGGCGATGTGATGCTGGTTTGGCCGGCGGGACACGAAGCGCGGCACGTCGCACTGTTGCGGGAAGCCGGTGTGACTGCGGTGCTGCTGCCCTGGCCTGGGGCGCCTTCGACGGCGCAGTTCGCCCAGAACTGCCGGGCCACGGGCATCACCCCGGTGGCGGACCTGAGCGCCGCCAAGGGCGTGGAGGAGGCCCGCGGCGCTCTGGCCGGCGCCCGCGGGGCTGGATTCACCGCCGTGGCGCTGGAGGGCGCTACGTTCCCCGACGAGAAGGCGCTGGCGGCGTTCCTGGCCGGGTGGACCGGCCTCGACGCGCTGGTCTTCCTGAAGCCGGAGCAGATTCACTGGCGGGTGGCCCCGGCGCAGGCCGTGGTGCGAGAAGGGCAGTGGCCCGGAGTGCGCAGCACGCCGAGCCAGCAGGGCGGCGCTGGCGCCGAGGTCTCCAGCGCCAGCCGGGAGCCATGGCTGGACGCCAACTCCTACTGGGTGGCCTACCTGCGGGCGCTATATCCCGGCCGCGCCGCGCTGCTGGGCTACCGCCCGGATGAGGCCGCCGGCGTCAAGCCGGACCGTTTGCTGCCCGACCACTCGCTGGAGCTTAGCCTGATCGAAGCGTTCGCGGCGGGCGGGAATGTGGTGCTGCATCCGCCCGAGCGCTATCACGTTGCCCTGCTGGCGGGCAGGGAGGAAACGCTGGCGGCGTGGCGCAGGCTGGGGCAGACGGCGGCATTCCTGAAGCAACATGCGGAGTGGTTTCGCTCGCCGGACGGGGCGACGGTCGCGGTGGCCGCGGGAACGCCCGAACAGTCGGGCGAGATCCTGAACATGCTCTACCGGCGCAACGCCTGCCCGGTGGTGTTCTCCACGGCGGCGCCGCCGGCGTTGGAGCCAGGCCGTTATCGGGCGGTAGCGGTGGCCAACGTCGCCGCGCCACCGGAGGCCGGGCGCCAGCGGATTCTTGCCTACGCCCGCGCCGGCGGGCTGGTGATAACCGCTCCCGCGGAAGAAAACTCGCCCGCCTGGTGGTCCGCACCGGAGGCCCGGAAAACCCGCTCGGACTTGGACCGCGACTGGTTTGCGCTGGGCAAGGGCACGCTCATCGCTTACCGCGAGCCGGTCCTGGATCCCGCCGAGTTTGCCCTGGACGTGATCGACGCCGTGGGCGTGCGGGTGCGTGACTTGCGTGTGCTAGGCGCCGACACGGTGGTTGGGTTGCTCCATCGGCTGGCGGGCGGCGGCCTGGCGGTCACACTGATCAACTGCGGCGCGCGGGCGCGGGATGAGTTCGTGGTGCGCGTCGAGGGCCGCTACGGCAAAGCCGCGTTCCATGAGCCCGGCGTGGCGGCTCCGCGAGCGCTGAAGGCCGCCCGGCGCACCAGCGGGACCGAGGTCACCATCGAGCGGCTGGCCCGGCTGGCGGTGGTGGTCCTGGAGTAGCGGCCTATGCACTGGACGCGCAGGCAGTTCCTGGGAGCCAGCAGCCTGCCGTGGGTGTGTTCCGCCCGCGCGGCGCGCCTGCCCCACTCTCACTTTGGCCTGCATCCCTTCATTGAGGCCCATCCGAAGGCGGTGTTCATCCGGCGGACGCGGGTGGCCGAGAAGATGGACAGTCAGGCCAAGCGCGCCGAGGGTCTGCAACTGGCGCGCGAGATCTTCCTGCCTCGCGACGAGCCGGGGATCCCGCTCGACACGCGCATCCTGCTCAAGCCCAACGTAACCAGCCGCCGCAATCAGCGGCCCGACCATGAAAACTGGGGTACCGGCACGGATCCGGACTTCTACGAGGGCCTCCTGATGGGCCTGGAGGAGCTGGGTCTCAGCAGGTTCCACTTCATCGAAGCCAACCTCGTCGGGACCTGGAACTACCGGGGCTTTGTGGATATCAACGAGCGCCATGGCGTGCGCATGAACGATCCGGCCCGCAGCGAATCCGATTTCGCCGAGGGCCGCGACATGACCTGGATCCAGGTTCCGGACCCGGTGGTCTTCAAGCGCATTCCCTGCTACACGCCGCTGAACGAGCCGGACACCTGGCTGCTCAACATCGCCAAGTGGAAGGCCCATGGCATGTGCCTGACCCTGACGGTGAAGAACGAGCAGGGGCTGGTGGTGACGCCCTACGTCCAGTTCTGTTCCGGCTGGAAGATGGTCACAACCGTGCCCGACTTCGTGAAGCCCGACATCTGCCCGGACGCCGAGGAGCGCCTCCGCCAGCTTTTCGACCGGCACCTCTGCATGGGCTACTCGCGCTACGACAGCAAGGCGTCCCTGAGTCCCATGCACCAGGAGATTTGGGCGCAGAAGACCTGTGACCTCCAGAGCGTGCTCAAGACCGGCCTGGCCATGATCGAGGGCATCTACGCCCGGGATGGCGACGGATTCGGGACGGGCGACGACTACCTGACTAACCTGGTCATGTTCAGCCGGGACAAGTTCCGGCTGGACCTGGTCGGATTGTGGCTGGGCGGCCACGAGCCCGGCAACGTGCACTGGTGCCGCATTGGCAAGGAGCGGGGGCTTACCGACACGTTCAACCCTTGGGAAGTCGCC
>VFZS01000639.1 GCA_016871095.1 Acidobacteriota bacterium | reverse complement strand
TGCCCTGCCGCTGCAACTCCTCGAAGCGCTGGCGGATGCGCTCGGCGCCCGCGCGCACCACCGGATGGGACACCAACCCCACCGGGCGGCGCGTCTGGCTCTGAAGATGCGTCACCAGGTTGGGGTCGGTCATGGGCGTCAGCGGATGGTTCCGCATGGGGGAATCGGAGAGCAGTTGCTGGTGGACGAAGTGATAGCCCATGTAAGTGGTGCGCCCGTTGACCGGCAGGGCGGGCAGCGCCACGGTGAAGCGGACATTCATCTCGTCCATGGCCGCGTCAATGGTGGGGCCGATGTTGCCCTCGGGGCTGGAGTCGAAGGTCGAGCAGTACTTGATCTCGATGACGCGCGGGGCGAGCGTCTGGAGCAACCGTATGGCCTGGCGCGTGCGCTGGCAGGCCACTCGCGGCGCGGCGGCGCGGCTGGCCACGCCCATGATGACGGCGTCGCAGTCGCGCGTCCAGGCGGCGAAGTCCTCCGCCGGAGGCAGGTCGATCACCAGCACGGTGCGCAGGTCCTGATCGGCCAGCATTCCGGCCAGGTCGGTCGCCCCGGTGTCGTCGTCGGCCACGGCGCCGAAGATGATGGATTTCATCAGCCGTCTCCTACTTGAACTTAGCCCGCAGCGCGGCGACCTGCCCCGCGGTGAGCGGCTGCGCGCGCTCGCCCAGCAGGAAGAACAGGCGCGCCTGCTCCTCGATTTCCTCGGCCAGGGCCGCGGCCTCGGCCACGGTGGGGCCGCAGGCGATCAGGCCGTGATGGCGCAACAGCAGGGCGGGCGAGAGGACCGCGCGGGCGGCCACCTCGGGCGCCAGGAGCGGGTCGCCGGGCGGATGGTAGGGCGCCACCGGCAGGCACGGCAGGCGCATGGCGTAATAGGGCGTGAGCACGGGGAGGGCGTCGTCCAGGTTGAGGTCGCGCAGGCAGGCCAGCGCCGTGGCGTGGGTCGAGTGCAGGTGCACCACCGCGCCGGCTTGCGGACGCGCGCGGTAGACCGCCAGGTGGAAGTGAACCTCTTTGCTCGGAGTAAGCGGGCCGGCGGCCTGGCCTTCCAGATCCACCTCGGCCAGGGCGTCTGCCGCCAGCCGGGCGAAGGACGAGTTGGTAGGGGAGATGAACACTCTCTGGCCGAGCCGGGCGCTGATGTTTCCAGCCGTGCCGAAGCTGTAGCCGCGCGCGAACAGCGAGCGGGCCGCCGCCGCCAGTTCTTCCAAGATCGAGCGTTCCTGTTGTGTCATCGTGGGCAACGCCTGTTTATAGTAGAAGATTACAGTTTCACATGGGCAAACGGTTCAGAATCGCCCTGCTGCCGGGTGACGGCGTAGGGGCCGAGGTTACTGCGGAAGCGGTCAAGGTGCTGCGCGCGGTCGAGCCGCGGCTGGAGGGTGTGGCGTTCGAGTTCGAGGAGTTCTCGGTAGGAGCTGGTGAGTACCTGAAGAGCGGCGATCCGCTGCCCGAGGCCACCTTCCAGCGGCTCACGGAGTTCGACGCTATTCTGCTGGGCGCCATGGGCCTGCCCCAGGTGCGCAGGCCGGGCGGCACCGAGATGACGCCGCAACTGGACCTGAGGGAGCGCCTGGATCTGTACTGCGGCGTGCGCCCGGTGCGCTTGTATCACGCCGATCACACTCCGCTCAAGGGTTACCAGGCCGGCGAGATCGACTTCGTGATGGTGCGGGAGAGCACCGAGGGGCTGTTCTTCTCGCGGCGCGAGAGCTACGCCCCGGACGCCGCCGAGGCGCGTGATACCATGCGCATATCGCGCGCCGGCGCGGAGCGGGTGTTCCGCGCCGCGTTCCGCATGGCCGCCTCGCGGCGCGGGCTGCTCACCCTCATCGACAAGGCCAATGTGCTGCCGTCGATGGCCTACTTCCGCCGGATCTTCGACGAGGTGGCCGCGGGGTTTCCGGCGGTGCGCACCGAGCGCGTGTACGTGGACGCGGCCGCGCTGTACCTGGTGCAGGATCCGCGGCGCTTCGACGTGCTGGTCACCGAGAACATGTTCGGCGACATCCTCTCGGACCTGGCCGCCGGGCTGGTGGGAGGCATGGGCATGGCCCCCTCGGCCGACATCGGCGACCGCTACGCGGTGTTCCAGCCGGCGCACGGCTCGGCCCCGGATATAGCGGGCCGCGGCATCGCCAATCCCACGGCCACGATTCTCTCGGCCGCCATGATGCTGGACTGGCTGAGGGGAACCGCGGCGGGCGGGGCCATGATCCGCGGGGCGGTGGAGCGGTTCTTCGCCACATCCGAGGAACGGACCGGCGACCTGGGCGGTCGGCTGAAAACGTCCGAGCTGGGCGATCGCATAGCGGAGCTGGTCGGATCATGAGAGACGGCTTCCGGCTCTACGACAGCCACGCGCACCTGGGCGTATCGCTGCACAGCGGGCGCGTGCACACTTTGGATGCGTTGCTGCGGGACATGGACCGCCACGGGGTGGACCGGTCGCTGCTGCTGCCCTTCCCCGTGGTGGAGGACTATCGCGCCACCCACGACGAGATCGCCCGCGCGGTGCGCGCGCATTCCGACCGCCTGGCGGGCGCAGCCTCGCTCTATCCCTTCATCCCCGAGGCCGAGTTCCGCCAGGAAGTGCGCCGCTGCGCCGAGGAGCTGGGTTTCCGCGCGCTGAAGCTCCAGCCGCAGTACCAGGCGTTGAACCCGATCTCCAGCCGCAGCGATTTCTTCTTCGCCACGGCTCTGGAGTTCGGCCTGCCCGTGATCTGCCACACCGGGGCCGGAGCGCCCTTTGCGCTGCCGTCGTTGTTCATCCTGCCGGCGCGGAAATTCCCGGAGCTGCGCTTCGTGCTGGCGCACGCGGGCGGCGGGCTGTACGCGGCGGAAGCGGCGGTGGCGGCCACGGTGTGCCCGAATATCTACGTGGAGCTTTCCTGGCTGGCTCCGCACCAGGTGCGCATGGTGCTCGAACACGTGCCCGCCTCGCGGCTGATGATCGGAAGCGACCTGCCTGACAATCTGGAGGCGGAGTTCTCGAAGATCCTGGGGCTGGACCTGCCCAGGGAGGCCAAGCAGGACATCCTGTGGAACACGGCGGCGGCGGTGTTCGACGCAACGACCTCATGAGCCAATCCGGGCGGAGCGACGGCGTGAGCCACGGTATGCGCGAAGCTTGTGCTATGCTATTAGCATCAGAGTGGGGCTGCGCAACTCAGGGGCCGCGGGGGCAGAACAC
>VFZS01000638.1 GCA_016871095.1 Acidobacteriota bacterium | reverse complement strand
CGAGTTGCCGCCGCAGCCAGCCCCCGGCGCGGACGCTGCCCATGGGGAGCTTCACCAGCGGGCTCGGCAGCAGCGGCGCCCGATTGCCGGCGTAGTGCGTGTTGGCCCCACCCGGCAGCACGGCAACGGTGCGGGCCGGGCTGTCTGGGATGACGGCGGTTCTCTTCTCCTGCGCCGGCAGCAGCCCGGCGGAGAGCACTACTAAGGTGGAAACGAAGCTAAACCTGCGCATCGAGCGATCTCCTCTCCCGCCGGGTCTGGCGCTACTCATCCTCGGCGCCCTGGATCGTAATCAGCCGGGGACCGGCAACGTGCTCGCCCGCAAACAGGTACAGGCAGTAAGGGCCAGGGTGCAGCGGTCCGCGCGCGTAGGCCTTCAGGTCAACGCCAGCGCGGCCGGAGAGCACCTGTCCCGGTTGGAGCGGCGCCTCGGAGTATACGGGCACTGGGATATCAGCCTCTATTCGCGACCGTTGATCCAGCCGTACCACGAGCAGGCGCGCGTTGAGGACCGCCGCGGGCAGGCCGCCCGGCTCGCCCGGAGCCACGATGGTGCCGGCGGGCGCGCGTATCTTCATGGCCAACTGCACGGGAATGCCGGCCGCGGAGGCCTCCGGCGGGGCCGACAGCGCCAGGCCCTCGTGCTGTGGCTCGTCCAAGGTGGGGGGCAGGAACTGGGGAGCGTCCTTCAGCCTGGCGACCACCTCGGCCGCGAGAGCCCGCGGCAGAAAGTAGTCTTCCGGCTTGCGCGGCGCCTGGCCGGGGTCCACCAGCTCGATGGTGACGGTGTTGGAGAGCCAGTCGAAGACCGTCGCCGTGATGGCGTAGCGCGCCGGGCGCCGGGGCAGCTTTAGCACGGCCCACAGGTCCACCGTGCCGACCGCCGTGTAGAACCATTCGTCCTGGCCTTCCTCCGGCGGAGGCCCCGTACGGGACCAGCGGACCTCCGCCGGGTCGTAGCGCTCCCTTCTGAGGAACATCGCCGCCGACGTGGCCACGCCCCGGTCCAGGTCCACCGTGTGGGCCATGGCATTGAGCCTGTAACGCGCTTCCCATTCGCGCTGGAAGGTGTTCTGGTGCACCACCAGGAGCGGGACCTCGCGGCGCACGGCGACATCGACAAGCCTGGGGCCGCGGATGAGCACCCCGCGGAAGTCCGTATCGGCCGCACCCTCTTTGAGCGGCCCGGCCTGCTCCTCGCCGAACTGATACAGGGCCTCCTCCGGCACCTCCAGGAGTTGCCGCAGAATCTGGCTGCTTGCCTCGTCCATCTGCGCCTTACCTCCGCGCCGCTCGCCCGGCGTGGGCTGAAACCGCCCGGCCACCGGCTGCGGCCAGCCCGGGCCGCACCCCCTGCGTTGCCGGCCCCCTCATGAGCGTTTTCCCTCCCCCCCCTCCTCCACGATGCTGGACATGTCCTCCGCCAGCAGGTAGGGCGCGCACATGTCGCAGAACCGATGAATGCAGCTACTGTCGGAGCACGAGTACATCACGCAACAGTGCCTCTTGGGCTTGTCGTAATAGCCATTCCAACAGTGGCCGCCATCGCTGGGAAAATAGGCGGGGTGATTGGGGATACTGGATGGCTGCCGGCCATCACTCGGGGTCTGGTTTACGGAATGCCCGATCTCGTGCACGAGGGTGTCGTTGAACTCCGCGCCCTGGCCCGGGACGTACCTGATTATGATCTCATCCCCGTTGGAAGCGCCTTCGTGCGGCCCGTTCGCCGCTTGCAGCGTCAGCTTGACCTCCAGTTTGCGGGTCGCGGTTGGGGTAGCTTTGGCGGGCAGCCTCACCCTCACGTGACTCATGCTCCTGCGGCCCCGCTGAATGATAATGTCTTCGTCAGCGAGGACGCCATGCGCGGCTTTCGCGGGCGGGAGCGTTTTCCACGTGCCGCTGACTACCAGCTTGCCGCCCCGCAAAGGGGGCTTCAAGACACAGTTGGAGAGAGGGATCTCCTCGCTGATGTATTCGGTGGTCGGGGCTTTCCGAGTGAACAAGGCCTGTGCCTTGGCCCAAAAGGTAGAGGGCAGCGTGACGGTGACCTGGGCGTTCTGCGCTTGAGGGGCGGGCATCATCACGGTACGGCACACCACGACGTTAACCTTGCGGGGCTGGGAGGCGTCCGGCTGGAACTTGCTGTGCAGCCAATCCGAGTTGTGGGCGCCGGCTACCACGATCTCCCTGCCCGTGTTTCCCACTCCGACCATCCAGTCGGGATATAGCGTTCCCGCCGGGAGATCCGCGTCTGTGGATTCGTATTCCGCAATGGCCGCCGCGACCAGGTCCACTTTGACCTTCGCGTAGGCCGTGACCGTGGCGTCCTGCGCAGGGACATCCGCGCCCCTCAATCTGGTCAACTGGTACCACAGCTTGCGCCACACCTGGAAGGTGGCCGAGAGTCTGGGCCTCTTGACGCCGTGGGTGGGATGCCCGGGGCGGTACCTGCCCAGGTGATGGTCCTCCCAGATGAAGGCGCCCGCCTGGAACTTGTCCCCGCCGAAGCGGGACAGCCGCAACCCGGCTTTGGCCAGGCCGTTGGCGCTGGTGTTCGCCGAGCGGTGGATCTTGGCGTTGGCCGGATCCTTATCGTCCTGCTTAAGGGCGCCGGAGATCTGATCCCAATGCCAGCTCGACGGCATGTCGAGGCCCCAATTGGCGGCCTTGCGGTTGTTCTGATCCGGCGCCAGCATGAAGTAGAGGGGCAGGTCCGGGATCCGCTCGGTCAACTGTGCCTGAATCTGGATGGTGCGCCCGTTGGTCTCGCGCGTGGCCAAGTCGGAGTGATTGTCCAGGTTGATGTAGTACCTGCCCTGCGCCTCGTTCCACGCGGCCGCGGCCGCCGGCTTGACCTGCTGGATCTGGACCACGGTCAGCCGCACCCAGTCGCCGTTGCGCTTGGCCTGAACGCCGGCGTCGATGCGGATAGCGTGCAAGGCCTTGGTGGCGGTCTGACCCTCGAGCCAGTATGTGCGGTCCGCGGTCAGGCTGGTGCGGCGGGTCCTAGCCGGCCAGGCCACTTCTGCGCCTCCCTCCTCCGCATCCCACAGCTTGGCGGCGCCGCTGGCGTTGGTGGCTGAGAGCACGACTTCGTAGGCGTCCGTCCCCGCGGGCCAATGGGCAGGGTTCACTTTCTTGAGCACCAGCTTGGCGCGGGAGTGATAACCCTTTTCCTGAGTATGGATCAGGCCGCCGGG
>VFZS01000637.1 GCA_016871095.1 Acidobacteriota bacterium | reverse complement strand
TAGACCTTCTCGAGCACGCCCTCGAACATGCCGGGGTTCTTGTAGTCACGGTAGAACTCCCGCGAGCCCTGGCCGTGGATGACCACATACTCGACTCCCAGAGCCTTGAGCATCAGCAGGGAGTCCGCCACATGTCGGCCGGGCGGGCTGGCGCCGCCAGTGCGGATCCAGTAGGCCATGTGGACGGGGGTGCGGTTCCGAAGCCCGGTCTCGAACGTGCCGCCCACGCGATGCAGGTCCACGTGAGTGGCCGCCCGGAAGCGCATCCCGCCGGTGAGCAGCACCCGGCCGCGCGGCTCGCGGCCTTCCAGCCAGTTGGCCAGCTTGTACTCCACGGTTTGCTCGGAGGGAATGACCCGCCACGGCCACCAACCCTGCAACCAGTACTTCCAGGCGTAGCGGGCGTCGGCCATGAGCAGCGCCAGCAGCGCCGCCCCCGCCACCCCCAGCCACGCGCGCGAGCGGCTCAGCAGCGCGCGGCGCAGCCATTCGAATGCCGCCAGCACCAGCAGCAGCTCGAACTCGATGGCATAACGATGGGATTCCGGAATGGTGTCCCAGCGCCAGCGGTAGTAGATGAACACCACCCAGCCGAACAGGAAGGTTCCCAGAGTCAGGAAGGTGGGGTAGAAGCCCGCGCGCAGCCGCCACAGCACCACACGCAGCAGCAGCGCCCCGCCTACAATGCCTGCCAGCAGCAGGCGCTGGGTGACCAGCACCTTGTACTCGTAGGCGTCCAGCCGCCAGTTCAGCACCGTGGTCCTTATGAGGGTGGGCGTGAGCCAGAAACAGACCAGCAGGTAGCCTAGGCCGGCGGCAGCCAAGGTCCGGCGCAGGCTGAAGCGGGACACATCCGGCGCCCGCCAGGCGGCCAGCAGCAGCAGCAGGCAGAGGAAGGCCAGCGCCAGGGCGGAGATCCAGTTGGTCAGCGTAACCGCGGCCAGCAGAACGGCCGCCAGGAAGATGGAGAGGAATCCCGATCCCGTGGCGGCGCGCCAGAGCGCCAGCAGCGCCACCGGCGTGAGGGCCAGGCCCACGTTGTGCGGTCCCTCGCCATACTTGAACAGCACTTGTATGCGCCAGGGAAGTTGCACCCAGCCACGATCCTTGTCCAGCGTGCTGATCAGCCCGTAGAGCGGAGAGTAGAGAGTGTAGGTCAGTGCGGGCGCCAGTGCCCACCAGCGGCTCCCGGTGAAATGCCGCGCCAGCAGATACACTCCCACGGGGGCCAGGCAGGTCAGCAGGGCCACCAGCAGCTTGTAGCTCAAGTAGGGCCCCAGCGGCAGCAGCCAACTGAGCAGCGCCGCGGCATAGGGAACCGCCGGCAGATACACGTGCTGCGACGGGAGGCCGCAGTAGCTGTAAGGATTCCAGCCCCAGGGGCTCGGGTGATCCGCGAAGAACCGCGCCATGGAGGCGTAACCGCCGGCGATGGAACCGCGATAGGAGGACTCCCCATCGAAGAAGAGGGGCAGGCCCAGTGCCGCCCCTAGCGCAAACAGGCCCAGCGGCAATAGAAAGTCCCACCGCGCCGGAGACCAGCGGAGAGCACTGCCATTCGCGACGCGGCGGCGCAGAGCGATCAGCACGACTACCATTCCCGCCGATAGCAGCGTCAGGAAGCGCCCGAACAGGTTTCCGCGGGGCAGCTCGAACACCATGACGATGTCGTGTTCGCCCGGCGGCGGGTCCAGCCGCATGAAGCCCAGCCGGTCGCGCTGCACCTCCAGCTCGGAATCCCCTGACCACGCCCGCCAGGGCTGGTCGTGGCTGACCAGCAGCAACAGCGATTGGCCCTCGGCTACGCGGGCCCGAATGCGAAAGGCGTCCGTGGAGAGCCAGTGCATCTCGGCGGGCGCATCCGGTCCGTTCTCCAGGAGCCCCACGTAGCTGCGGAGCTCGCCTTCGTCCAACTCCAGACGTTTGGGCCAGAACGCCTCGAGCGTGCCGCGGTCCACCACGCGGGCCAGGCTGCGCCAGCGCCGGGGCACGCTGTAGATGACGTTGCCCCGCTGGTCGTCGTAAAGCACCGGCAGTACTCCCCGGAACTTGTAGGGGAACTGGTAGTCGTGATACTCCTCCTGCGAAGTCTTGTCGCTGACAATGATGGCGTCCGCCCCAACGGCTTTCAGCCACAGCACCGAGGCCTCAGCCTCCTCGGCCATGGCTACCGGCCAGTGGGGAATGGCGCTGAGCGGGTTCAAGAGGCCCTGGTCGGAGCCGCCGCCCACCTGGGTCAGGTCCTTCCAGGCGTTGAACCACATGCGGACAGATCCCGCGACCATAATGCGGGAACCGGGCAGGTGGCGCGCGATCCAGTCCTGCATGCGGTACTCGACCCGCTGGCGGTAGTCGGAATCGGGTTGGTAGAGCTGCCAGGGGCGGCGCACGAAGCGGTGGCTGCTGGCCAGCCCGGCGGCGCAGACCACCACTATGGCCGCCCGCACCACCCACTGCCACCGCCCGGGCCGCTGCCACAGCCAGCGGAACAACTCCACCGCGGCCAGCAGGATGGCCAGGTCAAGCTCGGGGATCATGCGGGGTGGATCGCCGATCACCCGGAACTCGAAGAACGCATTGCCCAGCACGATCAGCGACCAGAAGAACACCGCCCCGGCCAGGAAGACGGCGTACGCGCGCCCCGTTTTTCCGCGGGCCAAGCGCCAGCTCACCGCCACGAAGAGGATCACCGCCGCCAGCGCCACCCACTTGGATGCCGCCGTGGGCGGCGGCGCAACGAACTGCATGTTCCGCAGGCTCAAACGCAGGTAGGAGGGAACCAGCCAGAACGCGGTCAGCCCGTAGCCCAGCGCCGCCAGGCCGGTGGCGCGCACCAGCACGCGCCAGTCACGGCTGGTGATGAACACGCTCCAAACCAGCAGCGGGAAGAAGACCACCAGCGCGGTCGCGCCGTAGAAATTGTTCGAAACCACCAGCGCGCAGGCCATCGAACACAGCGCGAAATCCAGCGGCCTCCTCTTCTCCAGCGCGCGGTAGCCGAAGAGCAGGGCCACGGGAATCAAGGCCAGCGCGGTCATATGCGGTCCTTCGCCGTAGCGCATCAATGCCCACAGCCGCTGCGGCATCCAGTCCAGCGCGTCGTTGCGGTTGGCCGCCAGGAACAGGAACGAAGGCGAGACCAGCATAGTGGCCACGGCGGCGCCCCAGCCGGCGATCCGGGAACGGCTGAGGGCGCGCGTGAAGAAGTACACTC
>VFZS01000636.1 GCA_016871095.1 Acidobacteriota bacterium | reverse complement strand
GGTACTTGCCGTCGCCGTTTTGGTAACGCACGGCCGTGCGTGAGTACTTCTCGCCGTTCTGCTCGACCTTCACGGCGGCCTGCGCCACGATCTTGCCGTTCCTCACCGTCACCTGGTCGCCCTCGACCTTGAGCTGGTATTCGCCGGCCTTCAGCTCCGTGCCCGCGATGATCGAGGGCTGGAAGAACGTCACGTAGTAGGTCTTGGCGCTCGCCACGGCCAGCGCCAGCATCAGAAAGGTGATCACGAGTTTCTTTGTCATGGTGTTTGCTCCACGCCCATTCAGACGGAGCAAGACCCGTTTCCGATCGCGCGAGAGTGCGCCAACGCCGGATTGGCGCACAATGGCGCGGGGTGGCGGGCGCTGATGGGGACAGACGGAACTGTCCCTCGCGCGGGGACGCTTCCGTCTGTCCCCGTTGAAGAAGGAGAGAGCCGCGCAGCGTCGACCGTAAGTCTGGCCGGCGGCTCCCCGCTAGGTTCGAGGCACGCTATCATGCCCTGGCGCACCGGTTGTTCTGGCCTCCAGGATCATCCTCAGCAACCGGCCGAACTGAGTGTAGCCGACCTCGCGCCCGGGGATGCCCCTGTTCACCCTGTGCACCACCACCAGGTCTCGCCTGGGGATGATCACGAGGAACTGCCCGTACATTCCTCGGGCCGAGTACGTGCCTTCGTCCACGGTGACGCCGGGGAAATGCCGCCCGTCCACCGACACCCACCACAAGTAGCCGTAGCCGCCCGCCGGGCCGGCGTCGGAATAGGAGGTCATACTCTCTCGCAGCCATTCCCGTGGGAGAATCTGCTGTCCGCGCCATTGTCCTTGCCGCAGACATAGCAAGCCGAAGCGCGCCAGGTCCCGCGCCGTCATTCGCATGGGATAGGCTGGATGGATCGACGCCGGACCGCGCTCATAATAGCCGTCCTCCAGCCGGAAGTCCTCCATCTGGATCGGTTCGGCAATGCGCCGCTTCACTTCCTCGAAAAACCCGCGCCCCGCCGCCCGCTCGAAGATTGCGCCCAGCACGTTGACATCCCAGTTGTTGTAGTACCAGTGAGTCCCCGGCGGAAAGCTGCCTCTGGGAGGACGCACGGCCACGACATCGGGGGTATCGGCAACCGCGGCATGATAGACGCCGGAGCGCGCCTGGAGAAGCTGGCGGACCGTGGCTTGCTTCTCTTCCGGCGTCAGCGAAGGCGGGATGTCGTCGATGCCCAGCTCGGCCAGCGTCTGATCCAGCCGAATGCGTCCGTCATGAACGGGTGCCCCGTAGAGGGCGCTCAGCACGCTTTTCCAGATCGAGTACAGCCAGTAGCGCGTGGCCGTCTCGCCCCATTCGTCCACCACCAGTCCCCCTTCGACGATCATGACCGCCGTCGAACCGATGTAGTCGGAGAACGCCCGCGCGATGTTCAGCCGGTCGCGCGACCAGCCGGCCTTTTCGAGCGACTCCACCCGGCTCCATGCCGCGCCAGGCCAAGCCAGGCTGCCATCGCGGTAATGGACTGGTTTGATGCGAATGTCGAGGTAGGAAAGAAGACCCAGGTCCAGCCCGGGAGCGGTGAACGCCGTACCCGCTACCAGCGGCTGGCTGGCTACGCCCAGAGCCGACGGCACCCCGGCGCCGGTCCATTCGCTGCTGGCGGGAAGGCTCGCCAGGACACTGGCCGGAACGGCAAAACGGCCGGCCGCCACCCGCTCGCTGCACACGAAGGACGCCTGCGCCTTGGTGATCGTGTTCACCGCCACGCCCGCGATGATGACGAACTGCCGCTCAGGGTCTCCGCCGCTCCACGTCACCGTCAGATCCGCGGTTCGGGGGACATCGTTGATCTGGGCCTCATTCGTCCAGGTCAGCGGAGGCGGCAAGTTGAGCGTGGCTTCAAACCGGCCAAGGCCTGTCCCTCCGCTGCCGTTGTCCACGCCGTACGGCCCCGGCACAAGATACTCCGGCAGTGTCCCACCTCCCAGGACGGCTTCGTATCCCCGATACAACCCCCGGAACAGGTACTTCCGCCCCTGTGGGCCGGCGAGACTGAGCGCCGGACCCGCATCCAGTTGCTGGCGGTAGTCGGGATGTTCCGGCCCCACCACCAGTTGGTCTCCCGGTTCGGGGAGGGTGTACACGGTACAGGTTCCCAGCGCAGGTGCGGCAACCGAGCCGGCGAGCGTTCCGTTGGCTAACATCCCGGCGAGGTTTCCGCGAACGATTTCCGCGGAGCCCTCATCCTGTCGGATGGATTGGGAGCCGAGTGTGGCGCTGAGCCGCTGGAGCAGGATCCAGGCAGCCTTCCCGTCCTGTTTCTGGCGCAGGCGTTCCATGTCCGCCGCCGGCAGGCTGACCGGATCCGAACAGGTATTGCCGGAGGCTGCGATTGCCATGCTGGCGTAGTTGCCAACCACGCCGTCCACCTTCACGGCCACCGGGACACGGCACCCCTCGACCCCGGCGGGAACCATGAAGTTGATTTGATCGATTCCCGGAAAGCTGCCCGAACGCCCGTAGTAGAAGGGCCGGACCGGACGGTTGCCCACCAGCACTTCGACGTCGGCCGAGACGTTGCCCACCGGTGGGGCGCCGGCGTCGTCGGCCCCGATCGGCCCCAGTCCTGTTGCCCACAGGACCGCCGCCTGACCGGGCTGAGCGGCCTCTGTCACCTCGTTGAGCGGCCGCACGGTCGGGGAGACAACGTTTTGCAGGACGGCCTGGCCGTGTCCCACCTGGTTGCGGGTGAAGATCCCCGGGGCGCTGCGGACCACCCGAATGGATGCCGGCGGGCTGGCCACGTTGTTGTAGGTCACCGTGACGGTTCCTTCTCCCAGCGGGGTGTTGGAAGGCAGGATGGCCGCCACCTGGCTGGAGGAGGTGTAGTACAGGAACGCGTCCACGTTCGTCCCGCCGCTGGAAACTCGGACCGACGTTCCCGCCAGGCTGGTGGGCTTGGGCAGCCCCGGAAACGTCCGCAATTCGGCTGGGCCGAGATCCCGGCCGAAGACGACAAACAGGGAGCCTTGCGCGATGCCGGAGTTGGGGAACCCGGACCGGATGTAACTGGCGGCATTCACTACGCCGCCAGGATTGATCACTGGCTGCGCAGCCACAGGTAATGCGGCTGGCAGCAGAAGACTCAGTGTTGCGGAGAGCGTTTTCATGGATGCTCTCCTACTTCTCTCTCGTGGTACGCGCTCCACGACCCGACAGATGTATTCGCGCCCGGT
>VFZS01000635.1 GCA_016871095.1 Acidobacteriota bacterium | reverse complement strand
TGCAGCGGCGAGTAGGGCAGCATCACGCCCAGGTAGGGCGAGAACCGGGCCACATTGGACGCGATGCCGGGCGTTGCGCTGGGCCGCAGCAGCACAATGGGCGCGGCCGAGGATTCCAGCAGCGCCGCTTCGGCGGGCGACACCAGGCAAAACCGGCGCACCTCTTCGAGCGAGGGCATCATCAGCGCGAAGGGCTTTTCCTCGCGGTGCTTCAGACGCCGCAGCCGCTCCACGGCGGCCTCGTCCCGGGCATCCACCAGGAGCTGGAAGCCGCCAATGCCTTTCAGGGCCACCACCCGGCCCTGGGTCAGCGCCTGAGCCACGCGGCGCAGCGGAGGGATGCCAGAGTTATCCTCCGGCTCGACCCACAGGTGCGGCCCGCACTGCGGGCAGGCGGTGGGTTGAGCGTGGAAACGGCGGTCCGTGGGATCCCCATACTCACGCGCGCAGGCCTCGCACAGGGTGAAGCCGCGCATGGTGGTGTTGGGACGGTCATAGGGGATCCCGTCCACGATGGTGTGGCGCGGGCCGCACAGGGTGCAGTTGGTGAAGGCGTAGCCGAAGCGGCGGTCGGCCGGGTCGCTCAGCTCCGCCAGGCAGGCAGGGCAGGTGGCCAGGTCCGGCAGCACGCCGGCGGTCTTCTCGAGGGCGGCGTCGCTGGCGCGGATCTCGAATCCGGTGAAGCCGGCCGCACCGAGGTAACTGGTCTCCCGCGCCAGGATCACCGCCGCGGGCGGCTTCTCATCCTCCAGCCGGGCCAGGAAGCGTTCCAGTTGCCCGGATTCGCCCTCGACTTCGAGAATGAGGCCGGCGCCGGAGTTCAACACCCAGCCGGTCAGGCCCAGCTCGGTGGCCAGGCGGTAGACGAAGGGCCGGAACCCCACGCCCTGCACGGCCCCGCATAGGGTCACCCGGAGCCGCTCAATCCCAGGTGCGGCGATAGAAGGCACGTCCTTAACAACCAGTGTAGCAGCCGTGCCCCGCCGGCCCCCGTGTGCGTAAGATAGGGATGTGGCTGGGGGAACACAGAAGCGGCGGCCCTCGGCGCTGCTGGGCTGGTGGTATCTGGCGATCGGCGCGGGCTTCGCCCTGCTGGGCATCAACCGCATGGTGGTGGGCGAGAGCTTCTGGAGCGCGGGGCTGCGCTGGCTGATCGCCCTGGGCTTCCTGCTGCTGGGTTTCTGGGAACTGCGCGGCGGACGGCGCGGCTAGTGTAGTGCGTCGCAAGTAGTGCGGGCTATGCAAGCCCGTGGCGCAGGCCATCGTCTTGTGTGGCCTGCGGGACGGCAGACGACGGAAAACGATCGTCTGCCCCACACAGATAACCTGCAGTATTCTCGACGCACTACACTAGGCTCCCATGGCGCGCTTGCGTTGGCCAACCGCTCCGTGCCGGTCGCGGCTCGAAATCCGATTCTGAGCCACGCGCGTCAGCAACCGTGAAAGAATCGCCCAAGACCACTCCCTGACGCGCGTGGCTCGGTAGCACTCCGGCGTGTTCGCAAGCACTTACCGAGCCGCGAGCGTCAGCGAGCGGTTGGGCGGACCATTCCTTCACAGTCCCGTCAGCAAGTGGTCAGGCTGGGCCGGAAACGGCATCTCGGTTGCCAGACACTAGGCTTTGCGGGCGGAGAAGAACACGCGGCCCTGCGCGATGTCGCCGTACATGCCCAGGGCGCGGGCTTCGTGGGACTCCATGGAGAGGAATCCGGCCGCCTCCAGAGCCGCGCGCACCTCCTCGGCCGAGTAGCACTTCTCGAGGACCGTAGTGTCGCTGCGTTCCCAATGCGCCAGGCGGCGGAACATGGTCAGATCGGCGCGCCCGGTCCGCTTGGAGGGCTGAAAGGAGAAGCGGGCCACGTACACGCTGTCCTTCTCCACCTCGGCCGACATGCCGGTCCACAGGGTCTGGAAGGACTCGATCATGTTGAGGTCGAAGACCCAGACGCCGCCCTCCCGCAGCACGCCGAAGACGTTGCGAAAACAGTTCTCCAGCTCGCCCGGCTCCAGGATGTGGTTGAGGCTGTCGAAGGTGCTCAGAGCGCCGTGAAAGACGGGCCGGAACCGGAACTGGCGGGCGTCGGCGAGCACGAAGCGAGCCGCCGGGGCGTTCTTGCGGGCGTGGGCAAGCATGGGGGCGGAGCTGTCCAGGCCGGTGACGCGGTAGCCCCGCTCGCTGAGGGTGCGGGGCAGGTCGCCGGCGCCGCAACAGACATCCAGGAGGCGCGCCCCGGGCGGGACGCGCGCCAGCAGCAGCTTCTCGATGGCGCCAAGCGCCTGGCGGTGATACTCCGTCCCCCAACCCCGACTGTACAGCCAGGCGAAGGGGTCATAGGCGGTGTAGCTGAATCCGCGGTCCATTCCGTAGGCCGGCGGGCCTGACCTCCAGGCTACCGGTTTACCGCCCAAAAAAGCCAGCCATCCGGCTGAAGGACGTGCTATCATGCCAGCCATAAGGAGGATCTGATGAAGACCCATCGCACGATCGGGGGCGTGGTCACGCTGGCGGTGATCCTGACCCTGCTATTGACCGGTTGCGCCACCAAGAAGTACGTGCGCGAGACCGTGGCTCCGGTGGACAAGCACGTCACCGATGTGGAGAAGAAGGGCGCCGAAACGGCCGCTAAGCTCGACAGCCTGGCCGAGAAGACCCAGAAGGATATTTCCCGCGTGGAAGAGCGGGCCATGACCGCCGACAGCAAGGCCGGCGAGGCCGGGCGCTCGGCCCAGCAGGCTGACGCCAAGGCCGCCCAGGCCGGGCAGGTCGCGCAGAGCGCCCAGCAACTGGGCCGGGAGAACCAGGGCAAGATCGGCGAGGTGCAGCGCGCGGTCGAGACCATCGAGAACTTGAAGGTCGTCTCCTCGGAGGAGGTGTTTTTCGATTTCGGCAAGAGCGTCCTCACCGACGAGGCCAAAGCCAAACTGGACAGCGTGGCCCAGAGTGTGGCCCGGCTGAGTCGCCCGCAGGTGGAGCTGGAGGGCTGGGCCGATCCCATCGGTCCGGCGGAGGGTAACCTGGTGCTGAGCCGCAAGCGCGCCGACTCGGTGGTGCGGTACCTCCTGGAGAAGGGGATTCCGCTGCGCCGGATCCACATTGTCGGCCAGGGCGAGGTCCAGCGGGAAGGCCGCGTCACCCGTGAGGAGCGCACGCAGATGCGCAAGGTTGTGGTGCGGGTACTGGCGCCGTAGCCTCGGCGGCAGTCCCCCCCGCACGGCCAGAGGTCCAC
>VFZS01000634.1 GCA_016871095.1 Acidobacteriota bacterium | reverse complement strand
ACCCAGGATGGCGATGATGTCCTGCAAGTCCTTATAGCGTTGCAGCACCCGCTGCACGCCGCGCGCCACCTCGTAGTGCTCCTGGCCCACGACTAGCGGGTCCAGGATGCGCGAGGTGGAGGCCAACGGATCAACTGCCG
The DNA here is from genome assembly GCA_016871095.1 of Acidobacteriota bacterium. Taxonomy (GTDB): domain Bacteria; phylum Acidobacteriota; class Terriglobia; order Bryobacterales; family Bryobacteraceae; genus VFZS01. The sequence continues at coordinate 3,100 of VFZS01000634.1, read as the reverse complement.
GGTAGATGCCGATATCGGTGAGAGCACGCTCCAGGGCAATGGTCGCATCCAGGTGACCGAAGGTGGTCACCGGCGCCGGGTCGGAGTAGTCGTCGGCGGGGACGTAGATAGCCTGCACGGAGGTGATGGAGCCGCGCTTGGTGCTGGTGATACGCTCCTGCAGCTCGCCCATCTCTGTGGCCAGGGTGGGCTGGTAGCCCACGGCGGAGGGCAGGCGGCCGAGCAGCGCCGAGACTTCCATGCCGGCCATGGAGAAGCGGTAGATGTTGTCAATGAAGAGGAGTACGTCTTGCCCTTCCTCATCCCGGAAATACTCCGCCTGACTCAGCCCGGCGAGGCCCACCCGCAGGCGCACGCCCGGCGGTTCGTTCATCTGGCCAAAGACCAGCACTGTCTTCCCGATGGTGTCGGTCTTCCGCATCTCTTCCCAGAGATCATTGCCTTCGCGGCTGCGCTCTCCCACGCCAGCGAAGACAGAGAAGCCGCCGTGCTCGGTAGCAATGTTGTGGATGAGTTCCTGAATGATGACGGTCTTACCTACGCCAGCGCCACCAAAGACGCCGACCTTGCCGCCCTTGGTGAACGGGGCGATGAGGTCAATGACCTTGATGCCAGTTTCGAAGAAGCGGCTCTCTGTCTCTTGCTCCTCGAAAGACGGCGCCGGGCGATGGATGGCATAACGCTTGTCGCTGACGATGGGGCCGAGTTCGTCAATCGGCTGGCCCGTGATGTTTAGCAGGCGCCCCAGGCACGGACGACCCACCGGCACGGTGATCGGCCCGCCGGTAGCCACGGCCTCCAGGCCACGCCGCAAACCATCGGTGGAGTCCATGGCCACGCAACGCACCCAGTTGTTACCCAGGTCCTGCTGCGCCTCCAGCACTACCTTACTGCCGTCGGGTCGCTGGACCTCTACAGCATCGTAGGTCTCTGGCAATCCCTCTGGCGGGAACTCTATGTCCACCACCGGCCCCATGATCTGCACCACCCGGCCCTTACTGACTTTTCCCACGCCCAACCTCCATTCCAGAATGACGAAACTTGTCTGTTCGGCCTTACCAGTTGCCTCACCACAGAGGCGCAGAGGACACAGAGGTTTTTATGAACATCCTCTGTGCGCTCTGTGTCTCAGTGGTGGACTTGGTCACTCAGCTACCCATAGCACGTACACCGGGCGGCCAGCCCGGTCGTAGAAGGCTTCAATGATGCGCAGGCGCTTGCCCAGCCGCTCGGCGACCTGCTGGAAGGCCGCGAAGCGCTCGTAGACCGTGTCTTCCCGACTGTGTAAGACGTAGATCACCTTGGGGTCGCCCAGCATCTGAGCGGCCCGTCCCTCGAACAGCCCCGGCGCCTCACCGGGGAAGCCCGTAATGTCCAGCGGGTTGACCCGGCCGCCGGTCAAAAGCTGGACGCTGCTCTTGATGCCCCAATCCACGGCCACCACGGGATCGCCGCGCTGCTCCAGGTAGGCCGCCAATTTGTATATCCCATCCGACCAGCGGCTCTGCCCGCCGGTAGCGGCAAGCTGCTGGTGATACTGCCAGTCCAAATGCACGTCGCTCGCCGCCACCGCCAGCAGCCCCAACACCAGAACCAGCCGGATCGCCCAGGCTATCGCCCGGCGATCCCCCCTCCCCTGTCGCAGACGGGGGAGGGTTGGGGTGGGGGTCTCCCTCCCCTGCTGGCGGGGGAGGGCCGGGGTGGGGGTAGTATTCCACCCCAGCACCACGCACAACGCCAGCACCACCTGGGGCAGCGGGAAGAGAATAAACAGGTGCGTGGCCCAGATGCCAGAGACGGTGAAGCTGTTCTGCCCGGCGATGAGCACGATGAGCAGCAGCACCAGGGCCAGGGGCTGCCTGTGCTCCCGCGCCTGCCAGACCACCAGGGCGATGCTCCCCAGGACAGCGATGGCGAAGGCGGGCACGGCCAGCGGGTTGCGCAGGGTCTCGCCCAGATACCAGAAGTAGCTGCCGTCCAGGAAAACTCGGAAGGCGTCCAGGGCCAGTCCCAGGTTGCGGGCTACGTCCAGGTTGTTAACGCCGTAGCTGGTAGGCTGCCGCAAGTTCCGAGTCAGCTCGGCCAGCGTGGCCCCCCGCGTCTGCAGGTTGTACCACAACAGCGGCGCGGCGCCGAGGAGAAAGGCGGCGGCTCCCAGCGTGAAGCGTGATACGTGATACGTGATGCTTGATGCGTGATGCGTGATGCGTGAAACGGGAAACGTGGAACGTGAAACCTGGAACGTGAAACAGACCATCCCCAGGGCGATGATCCACCACAGGAACAGAAACTTGGCCCATAGACCCAGGCCCAGTAAAAAACACCCTAAGGCTAGCCAGGGCCAACGTTCCATTTTCCATTTTCCATTTTCCCTATTTGACGTGGAACTTGGAACCTGGAACTTGGAACATTTATGAAAGGCCAACAGGCTGCCCACGCTGAGCACGGTCATGGCCGAGGTGACCGTGATGCCGTGGCGGCTCCAGAAGACAAACGCTGGGTTTATGGCCAGCAGCGCCGCCGCCAGCAGCCCCACAGCCCGCCCCGTACTCCCGCTGAACAGCGCCCGCCCCAGCAGATACGTCAGAACGATGGTCAGTGCCGAGAAGGTGATAGGCACCAGTCGCACGGCCAGCACGCCCGGCCCCAGGGCGGCGAAGAAGGGCAGCGCCAGGTAGGTGTTCAGCGCCCCCAGGTAGTCCATGATCATCACCGGGAGCGCCCGCCCGCCCAGGTGCACGCCCACCCCCCGCAGCAACTCGACCGGCTGCCCCGGCGGAGTGGCCTGGCCGCCGGCGAGTAGTTGCATGGTGGGCACCAGGTCCAAGGCCTCGTCGGCGTAGAGGCCCGGCAGGTCGATCTGGTAGAGGCACAGGGCCAGGAAGACGGCCAGGCTCACCAGCAGGAGCGCAGCGTCCACCAGCCCTGGCCTCGCTGTCCATTTCACCATTCCGTGTGCCAGGTTCCAAGTTCCATGCTCCACGTTCTATGTTGATAACGTGGAACGTGAAACCTGGAACGTGGAACGTAAATTCTACCTCGTGATTACCCCGGCGCTGGTGGTGATGTCAATGAGCTCTCTGGTAATGGCCGCCTGGCG
>VFZS01000633.1 GCA_016871095.1 Acidobacteriota bacterium | reverse complement strand
CCGAGCACCACCGCGCCGCGCGACAGCGGCGTGGCGGCCAGCCTGCGCAGGATGCCCTGATTACGCTCGGTGACCAGCAGGACTCCGCCGCTGGTGAACAGCACCATCATGATGAACATCACCATGTTGCCCGGCACGGCCTGCTCGAATCCGCTCGGGATGCGCTGCCGCTGGCCGGCGGATTCGACCTTGAGCGTCAGCGCGCGGGGCTTCGCGGCCAGAGCGGCGAAATCCGTGGGCCCGGGCGCCGAAGCGCTCTTGCCCGCCACCATCAAGTCCGCCAGCACGGCGTAAACGGCGCGGCTTACCCGGGTCTTGTCGTAGTCGGCTTCTTGCCCCCCACCCCGTCGCGTGAGCTTAACCTCCATGGGTTGGCCGGCCAGCACCGCCGCCGTGAACCCTGCCGGGATCTCCAGGCTTCGGGTGTATCGTGCCAGTGCGTCCGTGCCCTTCACCCGCGCCACCGAGTACTTGGCTTCCTCGAGCCGCCGGATCAACTGGCCGGCCAGGAAGCCGGCGTCCGGAGGCGCCCAGACGGCGATCCACTCCCGGTCGCCGGTGGGACGGCCGAACCCGCCGGTCACCGTGCCTATGAAGTAGAAGAAGATCACCGGGAGGACGAAGGCCCAGATCCAGGTTTCGCGCGCGCGGAAGCGGTGGGCCAGGTCCTTGCGAGCCAGATAGAGGGCGTGGCGGAGCATCTCTGGTTTCCTAGATCACGCTGATCCGGCGCAGGCGCCACAATGCCAGCGGGAACAGAGCGGCGCCCGCCGCGGCCAGCGCGGCGAATCCCGCCGCCACGCGCGCCAGCGGCGCGGGCCCCTCCAGCAGCGCTCTGAGTTGCATCAAGGCCCATCCGTTGGGGGTCAGCCGCCCGAGGCGCGCCATCCACTCCGGCATGAACTCGAAAGGGAAGAAACCGCCGCCCAGCATGCCGAGCGGGAACACCACCAGAAAGGCCACGATGTTAGCGGTCCGCTGGCTGGTGGCGCAAAGTTGCAGGAGGACCATCAACAGCAGCAGGACCGCTCCCGAGAGCGCCGTCCACAGCACCGCCGCCGTGGGGTTCGTCACCGGGACCTTCATCAGCCAGCGCGCACACGCTATCGCCGCCGCCGCCACCAGCAGAAAGACCAGTGTGCAGGCGAGCACTTTGCCGGCAAGCACAGGCCCCAGCCCGCCCGGAGTGCCCAGCAGCCGCCTCAAGGCGCCCTGCCTGTGCTCCTCCCAGGCGTCTCCGCTCAGCCCCAGCACCGCAAACAGCACGGTCATGAAGAGCATGCTGGGGAAGTAGAGCGCCGCGAAGTTAGTGCGGGCCGGGCCCTGGGTCTCCACCACGGTGGTCTTCAGTTGGATCACGGGCGGATCCAGGTAGGCGCTCAGCCGTGCGCCCAGGCGGTTGAAGGCCACGCTAGTGCGGATGATGGTTTCGTCGGGGAAGGTAGTCGCGCCCGCGGGCGGCCCGCCGGCGAACAACCGCAATTGGTCCCCGGCGAGGGCCTGCAAATAGAAGCCGGCCTCGACCACGCCGGAAACGATTTCCTCGATCATCCCTGGCAGGATGCGTTGGGAGGGGTTCTTCACCAGCATCAACTGGCAGGGACGGCTGTCCAGCAACGCCTGGCCAAAGCCTTTCGGGATGATCAGCAGGGCCGAGCCGTCGCCCCGGTTCATGCGGCGGCGCCCGTCCGCCTGCGAGACTTTCTCGGTGATCAGCATGTTGCCCAGCTCGCCCTGCCCGAAGGCGCCGGCCAGCAGCGAGCTCAGGAACGACTTATCCTCGTCGGCCACGAAAAGCCGGCCCTGGGGCGTGGCCTCCCCCCGGCTGCCGAACACCAGGAACAGCAGCACCGAAACCAGCACCGGGATCCCCACCCACAAGGCCAGCGCCGCCGGGTCGCGCAGCAACCGGCGGAGATCCTTGAGCGCGCAAGCGGCGAGGAAACGCATGGCTACTCCCGCAGCTCCTTGCCGGTGAGCTTGATGAAGAGGCTCTCCAGGCTGGGCTGTGTGAGCGTGGTTTCGCGGATCTCCGCGCCGGCTCCGGCCAGCGTCGCGAAGATCTGCGGCAGCCGGGCCGAGGCGTTGGCCAGCGACAGTGTCAGCAGGCTCCCATCCGCCTGCACGATCTCCATCTCATCGGAGGCGCGCAGCGCCTCGCGCACACGCTCCGGGTGAAAGACGCCGGTCAAACGCAGCACGTCGCGCTCGCCCAGGATTGCGCGCAACTCGGGCAACGTGCCCTGAGCAATGAGGCGGCCGCGGTCGATGATGGCCAGCCGGTCGCACAGGCTCTCGGCTTCTTCCATGTAGTGGGTGGTGTAGAGGACGCAGCGCCCGGCCTGCGCCTCGGCGCGGACCAGCTCGAGCAGCCGCACGCGGCTCTGTGGATCCACACCCACGGCGGGCTCGTCCAGCAGCAAGACCTGCGGTTGGTGGATGACGCCGCAGGCGAAGTTGAGCCGGCGCTTCATGCCTCCGCTGAAGCGCTTCACCGGCTCGCGGGCGCGGTCCTGGAGGCCGGTCAACTCGAGCACTACCTGGATGCGGCGGCGCAGCGGCGCTCCGCGCAGGCCGTGCGCGCCGCCCCAGAAGGCCAGGTTCTCGGTGGCGGAGAGGTCCTCGTAGAGGGCTATGTCCTGCGGCGTCAGGCCCAGCACGCGGCGGGCCGCCACGCCGTCCCGCGCTACGTCGTGCCCCATCACGCGCACGCGGCCGGCGGTGGGTGTAAGCAGCCCGGAGATGCATCCGATGGTGGTGGTCTTGCCGGCGCCGTTGGGTCCCAGCAGGCCGAAGATCTCACCGCCCCGAGCGGTGAAGGACACGTTGTCCACGGCCACCAGCTCGCCGAAAGTCTTGCGCAATCGTTCCGCTTCGATCATCAGGCGCACACCAACCTATCACGGTGGGACGGCCCACCTACAGAGGTGTTACGCTGGGCGCGTGGAGATTGTTCCCGTCACCAGCGCCGAAGACTTGGAGCGGGTGAAGTTCCTGTTTCAGGAGTACTGGAAGTCCTTCGGCTTCACGCCCTGCTTCCAGGGTTTCGCCGAGGAGCTGGCGCGCCTGCCGGGGGACTACGCGCCTCCTCGCGGGCGGCTGGCGCTGGCGCTGGTGGACGGCCAGCCGGCCGGCTGCGTGGCACTGCGGCCGCTGGATGAAGAGCGCTGCGAGGGCAAGCGGTTGTACGTCCGCCCTGAGTTCCGCAGCCGCGGCGTGGGCCGGGCCTTGGTTGGATGGGTCATTGCCGAGGCC
>VFZS01000632.1 GCA_016871095.1 Acidobacteriota bacterium | reverse complement strand
ACGAAGCTGACGATCCGTTTCTGACCTGCTATGGGAAGCCAGTGAATCAGAATCTGATCTCGCCGCGCTCGAATCGCTTCTGCATGTCTGCGGCGGCGTCTTTGACGGTCTGTTTCCACACAGCGGCATCGGCTTCCATGCAGCGGATGACGAGGGCCGCCTCGATCTTCGTCCCTTTCGGTAGCGTCGCGTCGGCATAGAGGTGTGTGTAGAGCTTATGATAGTTGGTCTTGTCCCAGTAGGTCGTCCGATGGCCTTGGCCCTTCAGCACTTTCGGAAACCATGCGAGCGTCGCCTTGCGGCTTTCGGGATCGTAGGGCGCCGTCCATTTCACGTCCTCGCGCAATTTGAAGTTGCCGCTGCTGTCAAACCTGCCTTCGAGGATCGAACCATCGCTTTTCTCGGCCATCCATTCCGTCGTGCGCGCCAGCCAACAGTGCATGAAGGCGTAGAGCAGATGGAGCTTCGTTGTTTCCGGCGCCTCATAGCGATGGCGCTCCAACACGCAGTCGTCGGTGACGACATAGGTCGCTTCGAGCCGCAGCGGCCCCATCACGGATTTCTTGCGCAGTTCGGCGCGGCTGCCGCGATAGACCGCCTTGTCCTTCAACTCCGCCGGCTTGCCGTCCACGGTCAGCGACACGCTCTCGACCTTCTCGACCCCGCCTTCGGTGTGTCCGGTGCCGATGAACTTGCCGCCGTCGGGAATCAGCACCGTGCCGTAGAACCCGTTCTTGTCGCCGACCACCGTGCCCTTGTGGAGGATGCGGAAGATCGTCCACGCTCGGTCACCCGCGAACTCGACCCGGTAATCGCGCGTCTCGACGGCGACGACGTGCGGCGGGCCGGGCTTGGGTCCGGCAGCAAACGCGGCGGCGGACATGACGAGGAAGACGACCAAGCGCATGGCGGCTTTCATCGCACGGCGACATCTGCAAAGGCAAGCCAGACGTGATGACTCGGCCCCATGGTGCGTTCGGGCTTGTCCAAGGCCGTTCCGATGCGTGCCAAAATATCGTGCATATGCACGATATTTTGGCACGCATCGGAACACGGCCTGCGGATGCCCCCGCCGGGCCAATGAAGGATCGCGCACCATGATTCCTGCGCGGTCGGTTATTGAGGGAATCCAGCCGGGCATTGTGTTGGGTCAACCTTTGAGGGGGCGCATTGTCAAACGCACGTCTCTGAATGGTTGCTGGCTGAACGGACTTGGAGTTATTTGAAAGTCCGTTCTACGAGACCTGCGCGTCCGTCGTAGAACGGACTTTCAAATAACTCCTACGCTTCTTGCTTCTTTTCAATGAGTTCCATCCCCATCTTCTTGGCTTCACGCCGCAGGTATCGCAGCCGATGTTCTCGGGCCTGCCGCTCATACGCCTCCACGTCCAACGCCACATAATCCTCCCCATACTTCAGCATGTGGTAGATCACGCACGCCAACTTCCGCGCCGTCGCCGTGTTCGCTTTCGGCGCCCCCAACTGCGCCTTCTTGCGCCGGTAAAACCTCCCCAGCCACGTCTCGGTCCGCCCCACCGCCAGCGCCGCCACCCGCAAGATCACGCTCGCTCGGTTGACCACACGCCGCGTCCGCCGGCTCAGCACTTTGCCCCCGCTGATCCGCGTCCCCGGACACAGCCCCAGCCACGAGCAAAACGCCTTCGCGCTCGGCCATCGGCTCATCTCCACGCCAATCTCCGCCACCAGCATCAGCACGCTCAACAGGTTCAGCCCGCACACCGCCGTCAGGTCCACCCCGCAGATGCGCATCAACTGCTCGCCCAGTTTCTTCAGGTCTATGCTCAGCGCATTGTTGCCGCCCGCCGGCTTCTTCTTCTTGGCCACCGCTTCGGCCGCCACCGGCACCGGTTTGGCCGGCACCGGCCGCTGGGGCCGCGCGCACGCCGTCGGCAACTCCACCAGCACCCGCTCGATTTGCTTGTCACACACCGCCAGTTGCTTCTGGTAGAACTTCCAAGCCTGCAGACTCTGCCGCAGCACAAAGAGGCCCTCTTCGGTGTAGTGGCCCGTCAGCGCCGCTTCCATCTGCGCCTCCGTGCTCTTGCTGCAACGCACGTCCCGCAGCCGCACCAACGCCCGCGGGTCGCGCTCGCCGGCCAGGATCGCTTCCAGTATCCGCAACCCGGTGGCCCCGACCACGTCGCTGACCACCAAGTGCAATTGCAGGTTCATCGGCACCAGCGCCTTCTCCATCCACTGCTGGCTGGTGGCCGCCGACTGCACCAACTCCGCCCGCTGCCGGGTCAGCACCCGCAACCGTCGCATCGGCGCGGTGGGCCGAAACGAACCGCGCAGCAACCCGTAGGTGTGCAACTGTTGCAGCCACTGGCAGTCCAACACGTCGCTCTTGCGCCCCGGCACCTGCTTGACCGAACTGGGTTCCACCAGCACCACTTCCAGACCGGCCGCCTCCAGCTTCTCGTAGAGCGCCATCCAGTAGATGCCCGTGGCCTCCATCGCCACCGTGCGGATCCGGCAGGCCTTCAACCATTCGACCGTGGCATCCAGCTCGGCATTGAACACGCCGAAGGCGCGCACCGTGGGCTGGCCCTGCTGGACGCTGTGGGCGGGCACGCAAACGAAATTCTGCGTGGCCCCCACGTCAACGCCGGCAGCGTAGCGGTGGATGCGCTCCAAGCCCTCCAAAACCGCCGCGTGGCGAGGCGGGGCTTTGAGCATCGTGCGTTTCTTGCGCCAGGGGCGCTGGGCCTGGCGTTGAGCCTGGCGGGCGGCTTGGCGGGTGGCACGGCGCGGGGAGGGTTGGGTCTTCATAGCGGGATGTCCTGGTTGTTGGCGTTCAGTAAACGCCCCGCCTCGCGGTCCGGCCTTCGGGCGAAAGGGTTCGAGCAATCTTTCAAACGGGATAGACGGGGCTTGCGCGCCGTCTTCACCAAGGCCTACGTCGCCAAGTCGAAGGGACCATGCTTCCAAGCGGGCTAGAGAGCGCCGCACCAATGTCGGGCCGGTCTAAGCTTCCGCCGCGAGGGGAGCGCGGCGAGTATGAGACAGCCGGGAGCGAATTGCACTGAGTTACTTCCGGCCAACGGCCGGCGAAGCCGAGTGAAAAGCTTTCAAGTAAGACATGCCTAACTTACTTCAGGCCAACGGATAGCGAAGCTGGCAGAAAAGCTTCCAAGTCCGTTCCGCGCGCCCCACGTGACTAACCCCTTGCCGTTTCTTGTGGACTCCGCTGGCGGTTGCCGGTATCAGTCCAGCGTTATGAGGATTCCCAACAT
>VFZS01000631.1 GCA_016871095.1 Acidobacteriota bacterium | reverse complement strand
CTGTTGCTCGCCTTCCTTGTGCTACCCTTCTTCATGGGCCGGTCCTCCTTTTGATTGCACCTTCGAGTGCGCCATCCATTGGGAGCTTAACGCATCCCGCGGGAGGCCGGCCTTCTCATCCCATCTCGGTTGCAGCATTGGCGCCTCCAGCCGAGCCACGAGCGTGAGCGAGTGGTCCCCCGGATGCGCGAGTACTTATGCCGTTGTGTATAGCTGAACACATGTCTTCGGCAAGCACCGCCCGCTTGATCCGCACCAGAACGTCGCTCATGGCACGTGCTGACCACTTTCATTGTAGTACCGCCAGCCGGCAGGGAATCATTCAGCTCGGCGTAGAAGCGCAACTCCGCACGGTTCATGACTCCGGCTGGCGGCGGGCCCGGTACGCCTTCCACGCCTCCGCCAGCACCGGCAGGACGGAGACAAAGATGATCAGCAAGATCACCTTCTCGAAGTGCCGGCGCACCAGCGCCACCCCACCCAGAGTATAGCCCAGCGTGGTGAGAGTGAATACCCAGGTCACCACCCCGCATATGCTGAAGGCCAGGAAGCGCGGGTAATGCATCCGGGAGACGCCGGCCAGGAAGGGGGCGAAGGTGCGGATGATGGGGACGAACTTGGCGTAGATCATGGTGCGCCCGCCATAGCGCTGGTAGAAGGCCTGGGACCGCTCCACGTGCTGGCGCTTGAAAAGGCGCGAGTTGGGCCGGTTGAAGATGACCGGCCCGGTGCGGCGTCCCAGCCAGTAGCCGGTGCTGTCGCCGAGGATGGCCGCCGCCATCAGCAACAGGTTGACCAGCACTACATTCAGCTTGCCCGCCCCGGAGACCACGCCCACGGTGAACAGGAAAGAATCGCCGGGCAGGAAGAAGCCGGTGAGCAGGCCGGTCTCGGCGAAGACCACGGCGAACAGCATGGCGTAGCCCAGCCACCCGCTGAGCACCGTGGTCAGCAGGTCGATCAGCCGCTCCGGAGTAGTCAGCGTGCGCAGGAATTCCAGAAGAGAGTTGAGCATGGGAATCGGGGATATGCGAGGTCAGCCGCGGTAGCCAGAGATCAGGCGCTTGATAACGTCCTCGTTGATCTTGAGCTTGCCCTCCCGCATCAGAGCGGCGCGCAGGGAATCCTCGAACAGGTCGGCGCGCTGCCTCTGCTTGCGGCTCTTGAGCGCGGCCACGACCGCCTCCCGCTGGGCGGGCAACAGGCTCAGATCGGCGGGGGTGCGGCTGGCAATCTTGCAGATCAACTGGCGTTCGGAGGCGCCAGCCAGGAAAACCTCCCCGACCGGGAGCAGAAAGGCCTGGTGGACCTCGCTGGCCGAGCCGATGCCATCGGCGGCGCCGTCGGCCGCGAACTCCTGGGTGGTCTTCAGCTCCACCTTCAGCGCCTGAGCCAGCCGTTTGAGGTCGCCGCCGGAAGCCTTGACCTTCCCGAAGACCTCCTTGGCCTGCTGGTCGAGCATATCGCGGGCCTTCTCGTCCGTCAGCCGCTCGCGGATGTCCTTCTCGACCTCGCTCAACTGGGCCGGCCGCGCCGCATGCACCTCGGTCAGGGCGGCCACGACGAGCTTGTTGCCGCCGCCCTGGATCACCGGCGTGACTTCTCCCGGCTTGAGGGTAGCGATGGATTCGAAGAACTCCTGGCTGGTTCCGAGCACGGGGATAGGGTCTCCGTATCCGAGCTTCTCCACGCTGTGAAAGCCGACGCCCAGCCGGCCGGCGATCTGCCGGGCCTGCTGCGGCGACTTGGCCAGCTCGTCATGAACCTGGTCGGCCACGCGCTGCATCAGCTCGTAGACCGCCTGGCGCCTGACCTCCCCGGCAAGCTGTTCCTTAACCTCCTCGAAGGGCTTCAGGTGGGCCTCCTGCTTCTCCAGCACCTCCAGGATGTGCAGGCCGTACTCGGTATTGATGACGTTGCTGACCTGCTTGGGCTTGAGCGAGAAGGCGGTGTCCTCGAAGGCTTTCACCGTCTGGCCGCGTACGATCCAGTCCAGGTCGCCGCCCTTGACGGCGGTGGTGGTGTCCTCGGAGTGCTTGCGGGCCAGCTCGGCGAAGTTGGCGCCGCCGCGGATCTGCTTGAGCAGGTCCTCGGCCTTGGCCCGCAGCGTGGGGATCTCGTTCTGGGGCCGGTCGGTGGTCTTCAGCAGGAGGTGCCGGACGCGCACGCGCTCGGGCAGCCGGAAGTTGTCCAGGTTGGTTTCGTAGACCTTGCGCAACTCCGCCTCGGGCATACTGAAGTGCTTGTTCACCTCCGCTTCATCCACCACCAGCATGTTCAGGCTGCGCTTCTCGGGCACGTTGAACAGGGTCTTGTTGCGCTGGTAATCGGAGAGGATCTCTTCCCGGGTGACCGACACCTGCGAGAGGAAGGTCTCGCGGCTCAGGGGGATGTACGCGAGTTTGACCTTCTCGTTGCGGCGCTTGAACTCGGCCTCGACCTCCGCGGGAGCCACCACGACACCCTCGGCGGCCAGATGCGACAGCTTCATCATGAGCATCTGGCGGCGCAGGGTCGATTCAAACTCCGGGATGGTGAGATTCTGCTGCGCCAGCACCGAGGCGTAGGCCTCCCGGCCCACGAACTTGCCGTCCGGGAAGAGCTGGGGGATGGCGGCGCGGATGGTGTCGGACAGATCAGTCTCGGTGACCCGGTAGCCCATGCGGTCGGCCTGATAGGCCAGGGCGCGGTCGGTGATCATGCGCTCGATGAGCTGCGGCAGGTAGGTCGCCGCCATGCCGGCGGGGAAGTTGCGGCTGCGCATCTCGCGCTGCACCTCTAACTGGACCTCGCGCAAGGTCAGCGCGGTGTCGCCGATCTCGGCCACAATCTGCTCGCTGGGGTCGCCCTGGGTGCCCCAGCCGGGGATGAGCGTCACCACCATGGAGACGGCCACCAGCACGAGCAGGAAGCCGAGCAGGTAGCGCACCGCCTTAGCCCGGCTGCGGAAGAGGTCAAACATGACTCAAGGACTCCTCGTTTTGGGGAACCTCCAGTATAGCAGCCCGTGGAAAGAGTCCCTCCGCCGATTCGAGGGTGACAAGCTAAAGCATGTCCTACCAGCCAGAGCAACGGCATACTGCCCACGTGGGGCATGCTTCAGCTTGCCAGCGGGCTCCTTCCACGGGCTGGTAGCGGACCGCCGGTGGTCAGAGGTAGCGCAGCAGCACCGCCGTAACGTTGTCGGGCGCGCCCCGCTCTTTGGCCGCGGCGATGAGCCGGCCCACCAAATCCTCGGGTGGCGCCTCGGCGGCCAGCGTCTCGGCCAGGACGGCGGGCGGCACCGGCCCC
>VFZS01000630.1 GCA_016871095.1 Acidobacteriota bacterium | reverse complement strand
GCCGATCCCAACGCGATTCTCGAGCTGTGGGTTCCCGAGCAGGCATCGCTGGAAGAGACCATCGCCCTGGAGCACTCCTGGGCCATCGAGAGCCTCGCCTACTTGCGCGCCCTCATCCCTGACTGAGACAATCCCGGAGGTCCCCTTCAAATGTCCACCAACGTTGCCATTATCGGAGCCGGCGGCAAGATGGGTTTCCGCGCCGCCGAAAAGATCGGTCTCGATTCGCGGTATCGCGTGCTGATGTGCGAGAGCCATCCGGAGCGGGCGCGAGCCCTCTCGGACAAGGGCTTCCAGGTCACCCCTCTGGCGCAGGCGCTCCAGGAAGCCGATTTCGTCTTCCTCGCCGTGCCCGACGCGCTGATCGGACAGATCGCCCGTGAAGCCGAGCCGCTGATGAAACCCGCGGCGATGATGATCATGCTGGATGCCGCCGCGGCGTACGTGGGCGAGCTTCCCGAAAGCGGCCGGGTCCACATGATGATCACCCACCCGTGCCATCCGCCGTTCTTCACCGAGCAGGCCACCCCGGAGGCGCGCCGCGACTACTTCGGCGGAATTGCCCCTCAGGACATCCTGGTGTCGCTCATCCAGGGGACCGAGGAGAACTTCGCCGCCGGAACGGAAATATGCAGGGCTGTGTTCGCTCCGGTGCGGAAGGCGCACCGGGTTACGCCCGAACAGTTCGCGTTCCTGGAGCCGGCCATGTCGGAGTTGGTGGCGGCCACGGCCGCGCAATGGATGAAGGACTCCCTGGATGCGGCCATTGAAGCCGGTGTGCCGGGTGAGGCCGCCGAAGCGTTCATGGCGGGGCACGCGCAAATCGCCGTGGCCATCTGCTTCGGCGCCGAGCAGTCGCCGTTCTCCGATGCGGCCAAGCGCGCCATCGAGTGGGGCACCCGCGAGTTGATCCGGCCGGACTGGCGGAAGGTCTACCACCCGGAGGTACTAAAGGCGGCAATTCGCGAGATGCTCCGCTGACAATCCGCAACTACGGGCTTCCCCTGACCGGCGTTTCGTGATATTTAAGAATGAATACGCCGGGTATGCGTGCACTGCTCCAGGACGTTCGCTATAGTCTCCGGATGCTGCTGCGTGGCACCCGCGTGACGGCGGTGGCGGCGGTGTCGCTGGCGCTGGGTCTGGGGGCGAACATCGCTATCTTCAGTTTGGTGCACGAGGTGCTGCTGCGCCCGCCCCCGTACCGCGAACCGCGGCGGCTGGTGCTGGTCCGGGAGAGCAATCCGGAAAGAGGCATACCGGAAACCCTGGTTTCGCCGGCGAATTTCGTCGATTTCCGCGACCAGAGCTCAGCGTTTGAGAGGATGACCACCTATGAGCGGACCATCCTGGCAATGACCGGCGCCGGCGAACCCGCGCAGCTCCGCGCGCTGCTGGTCTCCGAGGGATTCTTCCAGACGCTGGGAGTGAGTCCGCCCTGGGGGCGGGATTTTCTGCCAGGGGAGGCGCAAGCCGGCGGTGGAGACGCCGTGGTGGTGAGCTACGGTTTCTGGGAACGGCGCTTCGGGCGCGATCCCGGCCTGCTGGGCAAGAGCCTCACCTTGAACGGCCGCCCGCACACAGTGGTGGGGATCATGCGCAGCGGCTTCGAGTTCCCGGATCGCGGCGTGGAGCTGTGGCTGCCGCGGGGCTTCGGCGCCGAGGATTCCGCCCGCCGCGGCTATCGTCGCCTGGGGGGCCTGGCGCGGCTGAAGCCGGGTGTGAGCGAGGAGCAGGCCAGCCGGGAGCTGAATCACATCGCGGCGCGCCTGGGGGAGCAGTATCCGGTGTCGAACCGGGGCTGGCGCGTGAAGCTGGTGGGATTGCTGGGCGAGCGGGTCGAGACGGTGCGTCCGGCCCTGCTGATCCTGCTGGGGGCGGCGGGTCTGGTGATGCTGATCGGGTGCGCCAACATCGCCAGCCTGCTGCTGGCGCGCAACGCGGCGCGGACGCGGGAGATGGCTGTGCGCGCGGCGCTGGGCGCGGGGCGCGGACGGCTGCTGCGGCAGCTCCTGCTCGAGAGCCTGCTGCTGGCGCTGGCGGGCGGAGTTCTGGGTTTCTTGCTGCACCCCTGGATGACACGCCTGCTGCTCTCACTAAGCCCCCAGGAGCTAGTCTTGCCGGAACGGATCGGACTCCGGCTGAGCGTGGCGGCGTTCGGCCTTGCCGCCAGCCTGCTGACCGCGCTGTTGTGCGGCTTGGCGCCGGCGCTCCAAGGGTCGCGCACCGACCTCGTGGAGGGCTTGAAGGAAGGCGGGAGATCGGGCGGCGGGGGAGTCCGGCGGCAGGGGCTGCGCAGCGTCCTGGTGGTGGCGGAGGTGGCCGTGGCGCTGGTGCTGCTGGCCGGTGCGGGCGTGATGCTGCGGAGCTTCCTGAAGCTGAGAGCCGTGGACCCGGGTTTCCGCGCGGACCGCGTGCTGACGGTGCGCCTGGCCCTCACGCCCTCCCGCTATCGCGAAGAGCAACAGAAGACTGCCTTCTACCGGGCCCTGCTGGAGCGAGTGCGGGTGCTGCCAGGAGTGGAGGCGGCGGCGGCCACCAACCACCTGCCCATGGTCTCGGATTTGAACCGGGCGTTCACCATCGGCGGGCGGCCCGTTCCGCCGCCCGGGGAGTGGCCGACGGCGCGGTTTCGCGCGGTGACGCCGGACTACTTCCGGGCCATGGGGATCCCCCTGCTGCGGGGGCGGGTGTTCACCGAGCAGGACGATGCCGAGGCACACGGTGTGGCCCTCATCAACCAGAGCCTGGCTCGGCGGCACTTCCCCGGCGAGGATCCGCTGGGCCAGCGGGTGAACCTCCTGCGGCCGGAGATGCAGCACGGTTGGCGGACCGTCGTGGGGGTGGTCGGCGATGTGCGGCATACCGGCCTGGATGCGGAGATCCAACCCGAAGTATACGCCCCCTACTATCAGATGCCGGAGCCCTCTACCACCCTGGTGGCCCGTGCCGTGACCGAGCCGCTCATGTTGGCCGCCGCGGTGCGGGCGGCGGTCCGCGCGGTGGATCCGAACCAGCCCGTGAGCGAAGTACGCACCATGCCGCAGGTGGTGGCGGAGTCGGAGTCGATGGGCTCGCGGCGCACGGTGCTGCTGCTGCTGAGCGCCTTCGCCGCGCTGGCGGTGCTGCTCGCGACCGTGGGTGTCTACGGCGTGATTTCCTATTCGGTGGCGCAGCGTACCCAGGAAATCGGCGTGCGCATGGCGCTGGGGGCTGCCAGCGGCGACCTGGTGCGAATGGTGGTGCGGCAGGCGCTGGGGCTTGCGCTGGTGGGGGTTACCATCGGCACGCTGGCGGGTCTCGC
>VFZS01000629.1 GCA_016871095.1 Acidobacteriota bacterium | reverse complement strand
GAAGCGGAGTTAGCGGCACAGGTGCGGGCTGGCCGCCCGCCCCGGGTGGCGCCGGCGCAGGACGGCGCCTCGGCCCGGCTTCGCGGAACCGTGGCGCTGCTGTTCCAGAAGCACTTCGGGGCTTCGGTTCCGGTCTGAGCGGCGCCGGTTATGCGCTAGCGTCCTGCTTCGCAGGCTCGCTGACAAGGAGGAGCTTTGCGGCCGCCCCCGACTGCCCATTGCCAGGGGTGCACTACGGGCGACTTACTACCCCCCTTGCGCCAGTGGGTTCGGTGGTACCATGCGCGTTCTTGATCTCCATTCTCGCCGTTGTGGGCGCCTTTGAGTATGCGGGCGTGGATAACAACGCGCAGACCTCGCTCGAGCACACCGTCAAGTTTGAGGTCCGCTGAGCGCGGCCAACCTGACAGACGGCCCGCGGGGCAACGGGGCGGATTCACTTGCGGCGATCGAGGACCTCCACGTAGTCCAGGGCCGCGTTCTCGCCGCCGTCCCCAGCTCCCTCGATGCGAATTTCGTCGCCCCGGGGCGCAGCGCCAGGCCCGGATCCTGCGGCGGGTCGAGGAGTGGGAATTGACGCCCCGCGTGGGCAGCGTGTCGTCGGCCGCCCACTCATCCACGAGCTGGCCGGCGACGAACAGCTTGAAGCGCGAGACGCCGTCGTTCTGGTCGAAGTACTGGACGCCGAGGTCGTACCTGCCCGGCTGACCCTGGTGGCGGAAACTGGCCGCGCAGCGCCGGTCGGGGCTGGCACACTGTACAGCCTTGCTCATAGAGGCTGCCTCCCAGGGCTTGACGTCCACCACCTGAAAGCCTTCCAGGGTCATGGCCTCGGCCTCCAGCCGGTTGGGGAAGTTCCCCGCCCGGCCCTTGGCGTCGGGAATGCCGGAAGTGCGCAGGAACCACGTATTGACGGCGTCGCGCCACACCCGGGCGTGTCCGGTCTGGTCAGAGCATGGGCATGACCACCTCCCTGTTTAGTTCAAGCCTACAACAATTCAGCGTCAGGCTTCCAGCTCCACTGATTCCAGAAACACCCCGAGCGGATCGCGGGCCGCCGGGTCGGCAGGCTCCCGGACGCGGAGCTCGGCCCCGTCGGCGAGGGTGCCTTGGGCGGCGATCAGGAAGTGCTCCCGGAGATGGTCCCCCGAGATGCCGGCCAGCGGGCCGACGGAGACTTCCACCGCAACCACCCGGTGCGCGGCCTTCTCGCGGGCCAGGGACTCGACCTTGGCGATCAGATCCTCGATCATGCCCGATTCGTGCATTCGGTCACCTCCTGCGCAATGCGCCGCGCGGCCTCTTCGACCGCCGCCAGGACGGGGGTCATCACACGGCTCGGAACTAACGCCTTCGATGCGGCAGCAGTACCAGTAGTACACGAAAGCGTCCAGCCACAGCAACTCGGCTGTTCACCCAGGCGGCGGGAGACAGTTTCAGGCGGGACCCGGGGGAGCGCGTCCGGATCCGCTGATCGCGCGATAATCGGAAAGACCGGCATGGCGAGAATCTACCTGGATGTGTGTTGCCTCAATCGGCCGCTGGATGACCAGCGGCAGGACCGAATCCGGCTGGAAGCCGAGGCCGTGGAACGAATCCTCGACAGGCTGCACATGCGAGAATGGGAGTGGATTGGCAGCGAAGTGATCCACCTGGAAATCCGCATGACTACTGACCCCGAACGCCGCCGCCGCGTGGCGCTGCTGGCGTCATCGGCTCACCGCAGCGTAGCGGTGGACCGTGCTGTGGAGCAGCGCGCGGCTTCTCTCCACTCGTTGGGGTTTCCCAGCGTGGATGCGCTGCATCTGGCTTGCGCGGAGAGCGCTGGCGCGGATGTGTTCCTGACGACCGACGATAAGTTGCTCCGTGCTGCGTCACGTTGCGCTGCCGAACTCAAGGTCAGCGTCTGCAATCCGTTGACGTGGTTGGCGAGAGGAGCCCCATGATGGCTACACTCGAACTTACGAACGAGGAGATCCGCACACGAGGCCTGGAGGTCTTGCGGCGCGAACTGGGTCCGGCGGGGATGCTCCGTTTTCTGAGGCAATTCGAGATGGGGCGTGGCGACTACTCCGCCGAGCGCCATCAGTGGCTGGAACATCAGCCTCTCGAGGATCTCATCGCAAAGTTACGCGAGAGCAGAGACCCTGATAGCGGCTCATAGGCACTTCGCGGCGCCGCTCACCTCCTGCGCGATGCGCCGCGCGGCTTCTTCCACCGCCGCCAGGACCTCGGGGGAGACCTGGCTGCCGGGCTCGAAGCTGCGGCCCTCGATGCCGTAGATTACTACCCGCGGGGGCAGGCGGTCCAGTTGCGCCGCCAGGGAAAGCGCTTCGAAGAGGCCCAGGCCGTGGGTGGAAACGTGCAGCTCCTCGCCGGCCCACGGGGCCGCGCGCGCATCCAGCACCGCGATCGACCCCGCCGGGCGGCCGCTGCGCATGGCGTCGATGAGAATCACGTCGCCGGCGCCCTCCCACCGGTCCAACAAGCCCAGCACTTCGCCGCTGTAGTCAACAGCTTCGATGCCCAGCGCGCGCAAGCGCCGGGCCACCAGCAGACCGGCCGCGTCGTCGCCGCCGGTGTCGGTGCCGATGCCGATGATCATGGGCGTGTGGCCGGGCTAAGAACCCGGCGCGGCCTGAGAGGCCGCCCCACGCTCAAAATGCAGCTTCAGGAAGTGGGTGGCGCAGGAGATGCAGGGGTCGTAGTTGCGGATGGCCTGCTCGCAGCGCCAGGTGATCTCCTCGTGGGGACGGTCGAGGAGCCGCGGCACCAAGTGCCAGAGATCCTCCTCGATGCGCTTCTGATTCTGCGGAGTGCGAAGGAACCCGGCGTGCTACTATTCCTACCGTCATGCCCCACTTCCTGCGCGCGCGTTTCATTCTGGCGCTCGGCCTCGGTGCCCTGGCGTTCATTCTGCTGCCGGCGGTTCAGAACGGCACACGAGCGCCGGCAGAGCGGACGTTCACGGGGAGGGTTGTTGGCATCACCGACGGCGACACCATCACCGTGCTGCACGGGCAGCAGTAGGTGCGGGTGAGGCTGTATGGAATCGACTGTCCAGAACGAAAGCAGGCCTTCGGCACCAGGGCGCGGCAGTTCACCGGACACCTTGCCTTTGGGAAGACGGTTACGGTCCGCGTCGGCGACATTGACCGTTACGGGCGGACGGTGGGTGATTTCGCTACTCTGAATTGGCCCACTTCGCTCATTTGACTTGGCCCACCTGGAAGCGCAGGGCCGGGTATCCTGGACCGGGCATTTGGCCCGCCAAGGAGACGGTTCTTGTACAGGAGGCTGAGCAAAGTGGAGCTGTTCGAGCAGATGCGAAGGGAAT
>VFZS01000628.1 GCA_016871095.1 Acidobacteriota bacterium | reverse complement strand
AGGCGCGCTGGCCCGGCTCAAGCTCCCCGATCCCCGGCGCGGCCGGATGGGCGACCGTGTCCAGGGCGTCGCGCTGCTCAAGCAGCGGCTGGGCGCCCAGAAGATCGTCGAGGGCTGGGTGGAAGGGCCTTGCGCCTTGGGCGCCGACCTGCGCGGCATCAACACCCTGATGCTGGACCTGGTGGATGACCCCGATTTTGTCCGCGACCTGTTCGAATTCTGCGTGCGCATGGAGCTGGAGTTCGCGCGGGCACAGCTCGAGGCCGGCGCGGACCTGATCGGGGTGGGCGATGCCGCGGCGTCGCTGGTAGGCCCCCGGCTCTACGAGCAACTCGTGTGGCCCTTCGAGCGCAAGCTGGTGGACGGCCTGCACGCTCTCGGCGCGCGCGTGCGCCTGCACATCTGCGGGAAGACGCGCCGGCTGTTCCCCGGAATGGGGAAGCTGGGCGCCGAAATCGTGGATCTGGACTGGCTGGGGCCGCTGGACGAGGCCCGGCGGGTGATGGGTTCCCTCCAGGTGCTCCTCGGCAACATCGACCCGGTCGAAGTGCTGCGCAACGGCACGCCGGAGTCGGTGACCGCCGCCATCGGAGAGTGCCACCGCCAGGCCGGATCGCGCTACATTGTGGGGGCGGGTTGCGAGGTGGTTCGCGACACGCCGGAAGAGAACCTGCGCGCGCTGTGCGACTATGCGCGCGGAAACAAGCCGTAAAGGAGACCTTCATGAGACTCTTTGCCCTGCTGCTGACCACCGCGGTTCTGGCCGCGGCTCAGAGGCCCGCGGCGGCCCCGCCGCCGTTCTCCAAGCAGTACTACGAAGTCAAGCAGTACACCCAGGAGCAGAACGAGGCAGTCGTCAAGCTGTTCAAGGAAATGCGGGTCACCGATGTGGTGGACGGCCTGGACGTGGTGGGCCTCCAGGATATGACCATCATGGACCCGGCCATACGCCCGCTGTGGACCGATGCGGAGAAGTTCACGCACCGTATCTACGGCGTGGCGGTCACGCTGCGCCTGATGCCGCCGCGGGAGCGCGCGCCCAACTTCGCTACCCACGACGAGTTCGCCAGGTGGGAGTCCCGCTGGTACGGCTCCAGGAACCCCAATGACTTCGTCCATTGGCTGCGGCCGGACACCATTCTGGTGATGGACGCCTCCGAGACCAGGGACGTCGGCTTCTGCGGCTCCAACAACGCTCTGGGCTGGTATACGCGAGGCATGCGGGGCATCATCACCGACGGCGGGTGCCGCGACACCGACGAGGTCATCCTGCAACGCATCCCGGTCTACCTGCGCGGCATCACCCGCGGCATCGACCCGGGCCGCGTCTACACTGAGTCGTACAACCAGCCGGTCAATGTGGGTGGCGTCATGGTGATGCCCGGCGACATCATCGTGGCCGACAACGACGGCGTCGTGGTGGTCCCGCGCGACAAGGCCGAAGCCGTGGCCGCCGCCGCCCGCAAGATCCAGGAAGGCGACAAAGTGGGCCGGCGTAAGCTGTACGAGAAGCTGGGCCGCCCGCCTGACTTCACGGTGAAATAAGCCGCGAGGAGCGCACTGATGTTACGAACGCTTGGCGTGCTGTTATTCTCGGCGGCGTTGGCCCGTGGGGCAGGCCTTCAGCCTGCCGCGCCGCAGGCGAAACCGCCTGCGCCACCCGGCCTGCGCGCCGGCGCCGCCGCGGTGAAGATCACGCCGCCCATGGGCATGCCCATGGCGGGCTACTACTACAACCGCGGGGCCGAAGGCGTGCACGACGACCTGATGGCCAAGGCCCTGGTGCTGGAGAAGGACGGCGTCAAAGCCGCGCTGGTGGCCTGCGATCTGGCCAGCGTCTCGCGGCCCATCGTCGAGGAAGCCCGGAAGCTCATCCAGGAGCAGACCGGCATCCCCGCCGAGCGCGTCATGATCAGCGCCACGCACGCTCACACCGGCCCGGTGCTGCTGGGCCGCACCTCACGGGACGACATGGCCGTCGGCATGCTCGACATCGCCAGGAAATACGTGGCGAATCTCCCGGGCCTGATCGCCGACAGCGTCCGCCAGGCCCACGCCCGCCTCGAACCGGTGCGCGCGGCCGCCGCGACCGGCCGCGAGGAGTCCCTGGCCTTCAACCGCCGCTTCTTCATGAAGGACGGCAGCGTGGGCTGGAACCCCGGCAAGCTGAATCCCAACATCGTGCGCCCGGCCGGTCCCATCGACCCGGACGTGCCGGTGGCGTACTTCGAGACGCCCGACGGCCGCCCCCTGGCCACCTGCGTCAACTACGCCATGCACCTCGACACAGTAGGCGGCCAGCACTTCTCCGCCGACTACCCTTACACGCTCTCCACGCTGCTGGCCCGGGTGAAGACTCCTCAGATGCTCACCCTGTTCACCATGGGGGCTTCGGGCAACATCAACCACATCGACGTCAGCACCAAGAAGCCGCAGAAGGGACACGAGGAGGCCGCGCGCATCGGCACGGTGCTGGCGGGTGAAGTGCTCAAGACCTACACGCGCCTGAGCGCGATCGAGCCTGCGGCGCTCAAAGCGCGCAGCGAGATCGTCAGGCTCCCGCTCGCGGAGTTCAACCCGGCGGATCTGACGAAGGCCCGCCAGCTCGCCGCGCTGTACGGCAAACCGAACGCCGCGCCTTTCATGGATCTGGTCTGGGCGTTCAAGCTTATCGACGTGTCCGGCCGGGAGGGCAAGCCCATCGAGGCCGAGGTTCAGGTCATCGCCCTGGGCGGGGACTTGGCCTGGGTGGCTCTGCCCGGCGAGATCTTCGTCGAGCTGGGCCAGGCCATCAAGCAGGCCTCGCCGTTCGCCCACACGATCGTGACCAGCCTGGCCAACGGCTCCATCGGCTACGTGCCCAATCGCAAGGCCTATCCCGAGGGCGCCTACGAAGTGGTCAGCGCGCGCTGCGCCGCCGGCTCCGGCGAAATGCTGGTCGAGGCGGCCACGCGGCTGCTCAAGGAACTGCACAAGTGATAGGATGACAGCCTATGAGAATAGCGGTCTTAGGACTCGGCTTCATGGGGAGCACCCATCTGAAAGCCCTTTCCAGCATACCCCAGGCGGAACTGGCCGCCGTCATGGATCTGAACGAGGCTCGGCTCTCCGGTGACCTGAGCGGCATCCAGGGAAATATCGGCGGCCCCGGCGCTCAAATGGACTTCTCGAAGGTGGCGCGCTACCGCAGCTACGAGGAAGCGGTGCGCGACCCCAATGTCGAGGCCGTGGACGTCTGCCTGCCCACCAATCTGCATGCCCCCGTGTCGCTGGCGGCCTTGCGCGCCGGCAAGCACGTCCTCACCGAGAAGCCCATGGCCCTGACCGGCGCGGACTGC
>VFZS01000627.1 GCA_016871095.1 Acidobacteriota bacterium | reverse complement strand
CTCACCCGGCTCCAGCGGCTGGACCGGCCAGATCAGGTAGAGGCGCTCGCCGACCTGCCGGCGGAAGACCTCGATGTCCTGCTGCTCCTCGATAAGCTCCTTGGTGACGGGGATGATGGTCCACTTCTGGACCAGGCGGGCGCCCTTCCTGACCTCCAGCCGGATGATTCCGAAGCGCTCGTCTTCGGCCAGCCGGATGTAGAACTCCGGCCGGTCGCTGAGCACGATGTTGGCCGAGTGCTCGCCCTCGAGCTCCACGGTAGCCTTGCCGGTGACCACGGGCAACGGCGTCAGGATCTTGAGCAGGGAGCGGCCCTTGCTGGTGACCACCTTGGATTCGGCCTGGGGGATGGGCCGCAGCTCGGCGCCCGCCACCAGGTAGACGCCCGCCTGGGGCGGGACGCGATCGGCCTCGCGCCGCTGCTCGCGCTCGATCTTCTCCTCGGCGGCCAGCGCTTCGGCCTCCATGCGGAGGGTGTCCTGGCGCTGGGCGTGCTCGGCTTCGGTGCGCTTCAGATCCACCAGGCTCGAGGGGATCTCCTCCCACTCGCTGCGCTCGACGCTGTAGTAGCGCACCCGGTCCTCCACCACCTGGTACTCCCGCACAAGCTGGTAGCCGCCGTCCTTGAGGTACAGGCGGATGGTGGCCGCCAGCGCGCCAGCAGCCAGCGACGCGGCCAGCAGGAGGCGCAGTATGCTCACTCCTCTTCCGACTCCTGACTTCTGACTTCCAACTTCTCCGCCATGGACAGGGCCTCGTCGATGGGGACACCCTGGTGCACCAGCGCGTGCAGAGCGCGGCAGATGAACCCGCAGTCGGGCCGCGACAGCGCTTCGCGGCCCAGCACGAAGCCCTGAGCGCCTTCCTCGACGGCCAAGTTGGCGTTCTCCATCAAATCGAGGAGGTTGGGGGTCAACATCTCCAGCCCGCTCAGCAGCGCCCGGCCGGTGAGCCGGACCAGGTTGCGGTAGTTGGAGCGGCCGGGCAGGAAGGGCGCGCGGATGACGTCGGCGCCGTAGTCGGCGCACAGGCGGGCGGCCTCCAGCCAATCCTCCCCGGTGGTTTCGGCCAGTACTGGCATGCCCAGACGGCGGGCGTCTTCCGTGGTGCGACCGAAGCGCTCCAGAGTCTCGTGAGCGCCGGGGCCCCGCAGCGCGACGCTAACCGAGACAGCTTCGGTTCCCATCTCCAGCGCGGCTTGCACGCTGGCCAATTGCCTGGCGCGGTGCGATCCGCCATCCACCCGCAGAATCACCGACAGCGCGGCGAGTTCCTCGGCGACCAGCTCCAGCAGTCCCGGGGTCAGCACGATGGCGTCCACGCCCGAGCGCGCCAGCAGGCGCACCTTGGCCAGCAGGTCCTCGGGGCAGGGATCGCAATCCACGATTAAAGCGCGTCCGTTGGCAAAGATGCGGCGCAGGCGCAGCGACTTGCCTATGGTCATGTCACTATTATGATGAAATGCGCTACCGAAAACTTGGCAGGACCGGCTGGGAAGTCAGCGAGATCGGCTTCGGAGCCTGGGGCATCGGCGGCACGCAGTGGCTCGGCGGGAACGACCAGGAGTCGCTGGCCGCGCTGCGCCGGGCCCTGGAGGCGGGAGTGAACTTGATCGACACCGCGCTGGCCTACGGCGACGGCCACAGCGAGCGACTGGTGGGACAGGTGGTGCGCGAGAGCGGCGCCCGCGTCCTCGTCGCCACTAAGGCGCCTCCCCGCAACCAGCTCTGGCCGGCGCGGCCCGGCGTCGGCATCGAGCAGGTGTTCCCGTACGACTACATCCTGCGCTCCACCGAGCAGAGCCTCCGCAACCTGGGCCTGGAGACCATCGACCTCCAGCAACTGCACGTCTGGAATCCGGAGTGGATCGGGCGGGAGGAATGGCGGCGCGCTTTCGAGGAGCTGAAACGCTCCGGCAAAGTGCGCGCGGTGGGCGTTTCCATCAATGACCACCAGCCCGGTTCGGCCCTGGAGCTGATCCGCACGGGGCTGGTGGACGCCGTCCAGGTGATCTACAACATTTTTGACCAGAGCCCCGAGGAGAACCTGTTCCCACTGTGTCGTGAGCTGGACCTCGGCGTGCTGGCCCGCGTGCCCCTGGATGAGGGCAGTCTCACGGGCGCCATCACCCAGGCCACCCAATTCCAGCCGGGCGAGTTCCGCTCATACTACTTCCGCGGAGACCGTAAGCGGCAGGTGGCCGAGCGCGTGGCCGCGCTCCAGCGCGACCTGGCGGGCGTCGAGGGGGCGCTGCCGGAGATCGCCCTGCGGTTCTGCCTGTCGCACGCCGCGGTATCGACCGTGATCCCGGGGATGCGCAAGGCGCGGCACGTGGAGGCGAATACGGCGGCCTCCGGGAAGGGGCCGCTGCCGCCGGAGACGCTGGCGATTCTGAAGCGCCACGTCTGGGAGAAGAACTTCTACGGCGGCTAGCGCCGCTACCGCCTTTCGTCCGGCCTAATCCAGCCGCGTCAGCCCGGCTTCGCGGGCCCACTGCACGGCCTGGTGATACTCGCCCATGGTTAGGCGGCGCGAGAGCTGCGGGTACTTGGAGGCCTGGTGCGCCGGCCGGTACTGCGCCATGATGTTGACGTAGGTGGAGCGGGTCAGCTTCTGGGCGACGAACTTCACGAACTGGTCGGTGCCGGAGACGTTGTGGGGCAGCACCAGGTGACGGATCATCAGCCCGCGCAGCGCGACGCCGTTCTCGTCCACGATCAGCTCACCCACCTGCCGGTGCATCTCGATGTGCGCCGCCGCGGCCGCCTCCGGGTAGTCCTTGGCGCCGGAGGAGTACTTCTCCGACATGGCCCCGTCCATGTACTTGAAATCCGGCAGGTAGATGTCCACGATGCCGTCCAGCAGCTTGAGGATCTCGACTGGCTCGTAGCCGCCGCAGTTGTACACCAGCGGCGCGCGTAGCCCCAGCCGGATGGCGGCGCGCAGGCCCTGGACGATGTTCGGTACGACGTGCGTCGGCGTGACGAAGTTGATGTTGTGGCAGCCGATGCCCTGCAAGTCCCACATCACCCGCCCCAGCGAGTCGTCGCTCATGTAGCTGCCGTCGCCGCGATGGGCGATCTCCCAGTTCTGGCAGAAAACGCAGCGCAGGTTGCAGTGACTGAAGAAGATGGTGCCCGAGCCGTGGCGGCCCACCAGCGGCCTTTCCTCCCCAAAGTGGGGATGCGCCGAGGACACCTTCACGCGGGAGGTGGCCCCGCAGATGCCCTTCTCGCCCTTGAGCCGGTTCACCCCGCACTGGCGCGGGCACAGCCGGCAGCTCTTGTAGATGGCCCACAGCGCCTGGGCCCGCTCCGCCAGTTCACCCTTCCGGTCCA
>VFZS01000626.1 GCA_016871095.1 Acidobacteriota bacterium | reverse complement strand
GCTGGCCCTGGGCCGCGAGCTGGCCGACGCCGCCGGCGCGCCGCTGGAGGCGGTGCTGCTCGGCTCGAACGCCCGCGAGCTGGCCGGCGTCCTGGGCAAGGCTGACCATGTGCTGTACGCCGACCACCCCACGCTGGCCGAGCCTGTCATGGAGCCGTACTGCGAGGCCCTGGCGCAACTGGTGCGCTCGCGGCAGCCGCGGTGCGTACTGACGCCGCTGACCAACGTCACCCTGGGCGTCGGGACGCTGCTGGCGGCGCGGCTGGAGGGACCGGGCATCAACTTCTGCACCGACCTGCGCCTGGCGGAAGGCCGGCTGGAGGCGCGCTGCGTGCTGTACGGCGGCAAGATGGAGGCCCGCGTGGTCCCCGCCACCGAGCCGGCGGTGTTCGGCATCTGGCCCGGTGCCCGCCCGCCCGAGCAGGGCCGCGCCGAGGTTGCGCCCCCGGTCGAGGACGTCGCCGTAACCCTCCCGGACGCCACACCCGTGCGCCTGAAGCGCTACCTCGAGCCCGAGGCCGGCGACGTGGATCTCACTCAGCAGACCGCGCTGGTGGCGGTGGGCCGCGGCATCCAGAGCCAGGACAACCTGGAAGTGGCCGAAGAGCTGGCCCAGGCTCTGGGCGGAGCGGTGTGCGGCTCGCGCCCGGTCATTGACCAGGGCTGGCTGCCGTTGTCCCGCCAAGTGGGCAAGTCCGGGCTGTCGGTGAAGCCCAAGCTGTATCTGGCGCTGGGCATCAGCGGCGCTCCCGAGCACGTGGAAGGGATGCGGAAGTCCGAGCTGATCGTGGCCGTCAACCGCGATCCGGCGGCGCCCATCTTCTCGGTGGCCCATTTCGGAGTGGCCGCCGACCTGTTCGACGTCGTGCCGGCGCTGATCGAGAAGGCCAAGGCCGCCAGGGGTTGAAACATGCCTGGAGGGGAACTCGTCGAACGGCCGGCCTTCTACGCGCTGACGGTCTGGCAGATAGTGGCCTTCTACCTGCTGGCCGCGGCGGCGCTGGGGGTCTTCTTCTACGGCAGCTATCGGAAGCTGCGCAAGTACTTGCGCGGGCGCCCGGACCCGGAGGCGAAGTTCTGCCTGTCGCGGCTGGTCCGCGCCGCGGTGGGCATTCTCTTCAACCGGACCATCGTGCGCGGGGACTGGCTGGCCGGCCTGGGGCACCTGTTCCTGTTCTGGGGCTTCGCCGTGCTGTTCATCACCACCCTGGTGGTGCTGGTGGACTTCGACATTCTGAAGCTGCTGTTCCCCGAGTATCGGTTCTACCGGGGCGACTTCTACCTGGGGCTGTCCTGGGTGGCCGATCTGTACGGCGTCTTCCTGCTGATCGGACTGCTGATGCTGCTGGCGCGGCGCCTGCTGATGAAGCTGCCGCGCCTCAAGTACCTGCCCCGGCCGGAGGCCCCCGGGTTCCCCTCGCCCGCCGCGATGCTGCGCGAGGACTGGTTCCTGCTGCTGCTGCTGCTGCTGCTGGGCGCGGGAGGCTTCCTGCTGGAAGGGCTGCGGATTCGCGCCACCGGCGAGCCCGGCTTCGAGACGGCTTCCTTTGTGGGATGGGCCATCAGCGGGTGGCTGGGGGCGGCAGGAGTCACCACGGCCGGGGCGAACGGGGTGTTCCCCTACCTGTGGTTCTCCCACGCGTTGGCGGGCTTGGTGCTGGTGGCCTACCTGCCCTACGGCAAGGGCTGGCACATGCTGGCGGCCTGGTACAGCCTGGGCATGCAGCCCGAGGAGAACCGGACGAAGCTTCCCCGGGCCACGGAGAACGGCAGCGGGGGTTACGAACGATGGCAGGACCTGACCCGGGACGAACTGGTGAGCGTGGACGCCTGCACCCGCTGCGGGCGCTGCCATGAGGCCTGCCCGGCGGCCGGATCGGGTTTCCCGCTGTCGCCGCGCGACGTGGTGCTGGCTTTGCGCACCCACGCGGATGCGGCCAGCAAGACCAACGGCGCCGATGGCCCGCCCCTGGCCGGCGGGGTGGTGCCCCAGCCGTGGCTGTGGTCGTGCACTTCCTGCCTGGCCTGCGTGGACCGCTGCCCGGTGGGGGTGCGGCATGTCCCCATGATCGTGCAGATGCGCCGCTATCTGGTGGCGCAGGGGCAGGTGGAGGCGGGCCAGCAGGACGCTTTGACCAACGTCACCCGCTACGGCAACTCCTTCGGGCAGTCGGCCCGCAACCGCTCCAAGTGGACCCAGGGGCTGGAATTCAAGGTCAAGGACGCCCGCAAGGAGCCGGTCGAGTACCTCTGGTTCACGGGCGACTACGCCTCGTACGATCCCCGGGTCCAGGGCGTGACCCGCGCCACCGCGCGCCTGCTCGAGCGCGCCGGGGTGAGCTTCGGCATCCTCTACGAGGCCGAGCAGAATTCCGGCAACGACGTGCGCCGCATGGGCGAGGAAGGCCTCTTCGAGATGCTGGTCGAGAAGAACCAGGCGGCCCTGGGCAAGGCTCAGTTCCAGCACCTGCTCACCACCGACCCGCACACCTACCACGCGCTCAAGAACGAATACCCGTGGGAGAACGGGCGGCGGGTAGTGCATCACACCGAGCTGCTCGCCGAGCTGGTCGAGGCGGGCAAGCTGCCGCTCCAGAAGCAGGTGGAACTGCCGGTCACCTACCACGACCCCTGCTACCTGGGCCGTTACAACGGCGTCTATGACGCGCCCCGGCGGCTGCTGGCGGCCGCCGGCGCCACGCTGTTCGAGATGCCGCGCCACGGCGCCCAGGGCTACTGCTGCGGCGCGGGCGGCGGGCGCATCTGGGCGGAGGACGCTCCCGGCGTTCACGAGCGGCCCGCCGAGAGCCGCGTGCGCGAGGCGGCCCGGCTCGCCGGCGTCGGCACGCTGGCGGTCAGTTGTCCCAAGGACCTGGTCATGTTTCTGGACGCGGCCAAGACCGCCGGGCTGGATGCCAGCCTGGCCGTCCGCGACGTGGCCGAGATCCTGGAGAAAGCGCTATGAGCATCTTTGGCGGCAGCGCTGCCCCCCCGGACCACTCGCTGACGCTCGTGGCTCGGATCCGAGCCGCGACCGTCAGGGAGCGGTCCCAGCTACTACTTCCCAAGGCGGAGGCTTGATATGGCGGAGAAGCAGACCTCTGGCGATGTCCGCATCGGCGTGTATGTGTGCCACTGCGGCACCAACATCGCCGGCATCATCGACGTGAAGGAGGTGGCCGAGTACGCCGCCACCTTGCCCGGCGTGGTGGTGTCGCGCGAGTACAAGTACATGTGCTCGGATCCCGGGCAGGAGCTGATCAAGCAGGACATCCGCGACCACAACCTGACGCGTATCGTGGTGGCGGCCTGCTCGCCCACCCTGCACGAGGCCACCTTCCGCAA
>VFZS01000625.1 GCA_016871095.1 Acidobacteriota bacterium | reverse complement strand
TGACCCTGGGCGCACCGGATGTGGAAGTTCACAATCGCCACTTCCCGGAACCGTGGCAGTTCGCCATGCTGTTGCTCCCGCACTACTCGAAACCCACCCGGGTGGGGATCTTCCTGCGTGAGGAGGATGGGAGCTTGCCCCAGGGACCCAGCTTCGAGTTCGAGGCCGGGTTGGTGAGCGTCGCGAGGCCGGCGGCACGGAGCGATGACCCGGAGCCTGAGGCAGCTCCGGCCGAGGCGCCGACCGTGGCCGAAACAGCCCCTGTCAGCCTGCCCAGGTTCCTGGTGGCGCCAGAAAGGCGCGGAAGCAGGCGGCTTTGGGGAGCGCTGGCGGCCGTAGCGGTGCTCGCGGGGGCTGGGTCTCTCGCACTAGGGCTATGGCGCCGGGGATCCCCTGCGCCTCCGCTGGCATTGCGGCTGGCGGAGCAGGACGGGCGCCTGGAGATTCGGTGGGACGCGGCGGCGCCGGCCGTTCGCCAGGCGCGGTGGGGCTGGCTGGACGTCCAGGACGGCCCGGCGAAGGTGGTGTTCGCACTGGATGCCAAGCGGCTGCAAGAGGGGGCGTGGAGCCTGGCACGGCAGTCGTCCGAGGTAGCGGTACGGCTGCGGGTGCAAGCCCCGGGTTCGGAGGCGATCGAGGGGTCGGCCCGCTTCCTGGGATCTCCGCCCGAGGCGGTTGCCCCACCGTCGGCGCCTGAGCCGCCCGCAGCCGGGCCCGCGGCGCAGAAGGAGGAGATCGGCAAGCTGCGGGCCGAGTTGGAGGGCCAACTGGCGGAGAGCGCACGGCTGGAGGCTAAGCTGAAAGCGTTCCGGCAAGCGCCGCAGCCCAAGCCCCCAGCACCGGGGCCCAAGCCCGTGCTGCGCCGCGCTTTCGCGGCGCCCCGGATGGCGGCCCGTCCAACGCAGACCGAAGTGCCGCGGCCCCCGGAGATTGGGGCTGGCCCGCCGGCCTCGGCCGGTACACCGCTTCAAGCCGGGCCCCTGCCGGACGCGCCCCCTCCTCCCCCGCCCGCGGTCGAGGTGGCCAAGCCCGCTCCCGCCTATCGAGGACCGAAGTCGGGCAAGTTGATCTGGACCGGCTTCCTGCCCGAGTACGGAGTGCTGACCATCGAGAAGGGGCGCCCTTCCACTGGACACCTCACCGGGGAGCTGCCGCCGGTGGCCTACCGCGTGGGCGCCTCGCCCGCCGAGTTCGCGGGAGGCGGGCTGACGGTGTACAGCGCGAATCCCCGGCTGGCGCGCGGGCCGCAAATCGAGCCCCCGGGGCCGCAGAACGGCTGGAACCGCACGACCTACCGCTACGACTTGCGGCTGGCGCGGGATGTGGTGGTGGCTGAGGCGCCGGGTGCGCAGAACGGCTGGAGCCGCCTGGTGCTGCGCAGCGGAGAGCGCCCCGTGTCGGTCATCCTGCTGGAGTGGGAGATAGTCCCCTAAGCCGGGGGTCGTCCGGGCTGACCTTGCGCATGTCGCGCATCAGGCGGTGCACCAGCGCCAGCGCCGTCAGGTGGAAGCAACCCATGGCGAGGATCACCGGCTTGTAGCCGAAGCGCGCGATGACGTGGCCCGGGATGATGGAGGAAAACAGAAAACCACCCAGGCTTCCGGCGCAGCCGCCGATACCCACCACCGAGGCGACGGCCTGCTTGGGGAAGACGTCCGAGGTGGTGGTGAACAGGTTGGCGGACCAGCCCTGGTGCGCGGCGGTGACCACGCTGACCAGGGCGACGGCCGCGATGGCATTGGGGGCAAACGCGGCCATGGCGCCGATGGGCATGCAGCCAGCGCACAAAGCCATGGCGAGCTTGCGCGCCCGGCCGGGCGGCCAGCCGCGCCGCATCAGCCAGCTCGAGATCCAGCCGCCCAGCACGCTGCCCACATCGGCCATCAGGTAGACCGCGAAGAGCGCCCAGCCCCGCTGCTGCGGGGTGACCCTGTAGACGTCGTCCAAAAACAGCGGCAGCCACCACAGGTAGAGCCACCAGACCGGGTCGGTGAGGAACTTGGCGACGGCAAAGCCCCAGGTCTCGCGCAGCTTCAGCGCCTGCGACCAGCCGATGCGGGGCGCCCGCTCCTCGATGGGCGCGTCGCCGCGAATGTAGTCCAATTCGGCTTGGTTCATGCGCCGGTGCTTCTCCGGCGGCTGATAGCTGAGGAGCCAGAGAACCAGCCAGACCAGGCCGAGTGACGCCGTGATAAGGAAGCAGGCGCGCCAGCCGTAGGCGGCGTGCAGCACGGCCAGCACCGGCGGGCCGATCATGGCGGCCACGTTGGCGCCCGCGTTGAAGATGCCGGTGGCGAAAGCGCGGTCCTTGGCCGGAAACCATTCGGCCACGGACTTGATGGCGGCGGGGAAGTTGCCGGATTCGAACAGGCCCAGCATCCCGCGCCAGAAGCCCAAGCTCAGCGCGCTGCGAGCGAGGCCGTGGAGGGCGGCGGCGATGGTCCACAGGAACACCGCGACGGCGTAGCCGATGCGAGTGCCCACGCGGTCAATCCAGCGGCCGGCGAACAAGAAGCCCACCATGTAGGTGATCTGAAAGGCGCTGGTCACGTAGCCGTAGACTTCCGGAGTGAAGTGGATTTCCTTGCGGATCTCCGGGGCCAGGAAGGAGAAGACAATACGGTCCAGGTAGTTGACGGTGGTGGCGAAGAACAGCAGCGCCAGCATCCACCAGCGGACGCGGGTCATTTTGGAAGAGGGCACCCAGCGATTATATCGGGGTTGGCGCCTCAGCCGCCCACGTAGCGTGCATACAAGCTGCGGGCCAGGGCGGCGTCGGCGGTTCCCTGGATGATGGCGCGGCCGTCGGGGAAGATGGTGATCTGGTAGGGGGGCGTCGAGAAGCGCAGGGCGAACTCGTTGGCGCGCACCTCGCCCAGGGGCGCCAGACGCCGCTTCAGCTCGGCCAGGTCCACCGGCCCCGCGCGCTGGTGGATCTGCACGGCGTTGCGGCCGCACAGGGTGATGGGAGCGCGGGCTGAGCTTTCGAGGTGCTCGAAGCGGCGCTCGCCGCAAGCGCGACAGCCGGGCTGCGGGCCGGGCTGCCGGATCTGGCGGATCTCGCCGGTCCACAGGTCGAGGGTGGTGATGCGGGGTTCGAGCGCGGCGGCCTGACCAGCCAGGATCTTCAACGCCGCGGCGGCCTGGAGGGAAGCCACGGCGGAGGTGACGGCGTTGAGGATGCCCTCGGTCTCGCAAGTCGGTGGGGCGCCTTGCGGCGGGCTGGGATACAGGCACTTCAGGCAAGCGGTGCGGCCGGGCAGCACGGGCATGGAGAGGCCGTAAGTGCCCAAAGCTGCGCCGTAGATCCAGGGCAGGCCCTGACGAACCGCGTAGTCGTCGATCAG
>VFZS01000624.1 GCA_016871095.1 Acidobacteriota bacterium | reverse complement strand
AGTTGCGGTCCAGGATGGCCGCCACGCGGCCCACCGTTCCGGAGGCGTTGCGCGCCAGAAAGCACTCCAGCTCGGCGTGGGCCCAGAAGGGATGCTTGACCGTATCGAACAGCTCCCGCTGCGCAATCCTGAGAGGCGCCACCCAGAGGGGGTCCTCCCGGTACAAGCGGTAGGGGAAGTTCAGGAACTCCCGGTGGTCCTTGCGATCGCGAACCGGGGTGACGCGGAGCTGCGACAACACGTCGTCCTTTCTGGCTGCCGCGGATGCCGGGCGCCGGCTGGATCAGCGCGAGGGCCCCGGGGGGCGACGGCGGCCGCGTTAACCGAGTCATGATACCGCAGGCCGAGGGGGGAGGAAAGGCCAGGGTTCGAGCAGGCAAACTAGGGCCTCAGCCAGCCCTCCATCCTGTACCATCGCAGGGCCTCCGCCACCCCCTGGCTCAAGGTCTTCCTGGCGGTGAAACCCAGTTCCAGGAGGGCACGGGAAGTGTCGCAGACCCAGTAGCGGCAGCGGGCTTCGCGGACTTTGTGCCGGGAGATGATGCTGGGTTGGGATGAGAACCGCGAGCCGGCCTCGGCCAGCAGCCCTACTGTCCAGGCTACCCAGGGCGGCACGCACACGGTTTTGAGCCGGCGGCCCAGCAGGTTCCCGATCACGCCGGCGAACTCCTCCCAGGTGACCGGTTCGGAATTAGCGATGAAGTACTTGCGTGCCTCTGCATGCGGGCCGCGGGCAGCTGCCAGCAGGCCCTCGACCAGGTCCGTGACGTGCA
This sequence comes from Acidobacteriota bacterium, assembly GCA_016871095.1. Classification (GTDB taxonomy): domain Bacteria; phylum Acidobacteriota; class Terriglobia; order Bryobacterales; family Bryobacteraceae; genus VFZS01. Next base: position 2,575 of record VFZS01000624.1, on the reverse strand, counting down.
CCACGCTGACCAGCGCCGGTTCGCGTCCCACGCGCACCAGCAGGCCGCGGCGCGCCGCCTGGAAGATCCTCAGCACGTCCGTATCGCGAGGGCCATAGACGACGGGCGGTCGCACGATGACGGCGTTGGCGCTCAGGGGCGAGCGCTCCAAGGCGCGCTCGGCGTCCAGTTTCGAGCGGCCGTAGGGCGTGAGCGGCCGTGGCGGGGCGTCCTCGTTCAGGGGCACGCCGTCCGGCGAAGGGCCGCACGCCGCCAGGCTGCTCACGTGGACGATGCGCACACCGGTCCGCCCGCTCTCTTGCAGGGCGCGCAGCAGGTTGGCGGTGGCCTGTGCGTTGCCCAGATGGTAGTCCGAAGCACGAGCCGCCTTGGTGACGCCGGCCACGTGGAACACCAGATCCACGCCCTGGGCGGCCTCGAGGAGGCCCACATCGCGGGCCGCCTCGCCATAGGCCAGCTCCACTTTCCCGGCGGGCAGCCAGGCCAGCGAACTGGTGCGCCGCACCAGGCAGCGCACGCGGCAGCCCTCCGCCACCAGGCGCTCCACCAGGTGGCTGCCCACGAATCCGGTGCCGCCGGTGACCAGCACGGGGGCACGGGTGTCGAAGGCCGGCTCTGTCATCGGTGCGCCTTCAGGTCATGATGCCAGAGCCGGGGGGAACCGCGCCAGGAGGCACGGGGTTTACCTTGGCAGCCCCGCAGCGTCTACACTCGAAGAGGGTGGGAATCACCGCTCATGCCGAACGAGCGATGGAAGATGATTCTAAAGGAGCTTCGACGCCGGCTGGCAGAGCTGTACGGTGAGCGGCTCCGGCACGTGGTCCTGTACGGTTCGCAGGCCCGAGGAGACGCCCGGCCCGACTCGGACATCGCTGTGCTCGTAGTGCTCGAAGGTGAGGTCCGGCCGCACCAGGAGAGACGGCGCGCGGAAGCCGTGCTCTCTGATGTGTCCCTCGAGTTCGATGCCGTCTTGAGCTGCCATTTCGTCGGCGAGGACCGCTACCTCCATCCCGACGTTCCGCTGCTGCGGAACGCGCAGCGCGAGGGAATCCCGGTGTGACCGAGCGGCAGAGCAAGCTGCTCGACAAGGGCCGGCGCACGGGCTGACATCACCCCCCCCTTCCGGGTCACTCGTGTGGAGTACTTCCAGCAGAGAAGCGCTGAGCCGCAAAACCCAGCCAAGATCAGCAGTCCACCCGGCGAAGTGAGGAAGGCCTCGACGCTGAACCGAGACCCAGAATAGAGGTGCAACGTGCCCCACCGTCCCTCTCGCGCGCCGGCCAAGAAGAAAACGAACATGATTATTCCGAGGACGCCCCAAAAATAAGCCTGGGCGCGATCCTGCCCAATGTCCTTGCGCCACTGCTGGCACTTCGGACAACGGACTGCCGCCTCCGGAATCACCTCGGCGCACCACTCACATTTCCGCGTATCCTGCGCACTCGTGTCCGGAATAGAGGTTGGCGGGACTTCCGCGGGGCGACCACCCTGACTCCCTGACGGGCCCTGCGGAGCAGGTGCGCCGCAGTTGGCGCAGAAACGGGCGTCCCCGAGGACATTGTGGCCACAGTTTGGACAATACATCTTACGCTCTCCTCTCTCGCCTCCCGGATACGTCGATGATACACCCCCTCGCGTCAGGGGCGTTTCAGGGCATTGTGCGCCAATGGTTTCCGCCTTGCCCGCATGGGACCACGCCGGTGGCTGCCGAGGAATCCCGTGCCGCCGGTGACCAGCACCACCGCGCACGTGCCGCCGCCCGCGCCGCTCACGGCTCTTGCCCTTTGGCCTTGCGATACTCCTCGTACTTCTTGCGGTTGGCTTCGCTCAGGTTGGGGTACACGTCGTAGATGGACTCGCCGCTGAGCAGCAGCCGGCGCTGAAACTCCTCGCGCTCCACGGTGGCCAGCGCCCGGTCCACGACCTTCTCGGCGATGGCCGCGGGGATCACCAGAATGCCGTGCCTGTCCCCCAGCAGAATGTCGCCGGGGATGACGGTGACCCCTCCGATGCGCACCGGGACCTGGTAATCGACGCTCATCTGGACTGGGGCTACACCGGCTGCCTGGCCGCGCAGCATGTAGACTTGCAGCGGCATGGCGGCCAGCATGGGCACGTCGCGGAAAGCGCCGTCGGCCACCATCCCCGCGCCCCCGCGCACCATCAGCCGGGTGGCGGTAACGTTGCCGGTGACCGCCGAGCGCGTCTCGCCGCCCGCCTCGAAGACCAGCACGTCGCCGGGCTGGGCTTCCTCGGAGGACTTGTAGTTGAGCTGCGGACCGGCGCTGTAGAGCTTCTCGCGAAGGTCCTTGCGGTTGGGCAGGTAGCGGATAGTGCGGGCACGCCCTACCATGCGCGCCCCCGGCCGGAGCGGCGTCAGCTCGTTGATGAAGCAGTTGGGGTAACCCTCCGCGGTCACCCCCGCCCAGACCGATTCCAGTTCCACGCTCATCAGCCTGGAGAACAACACGCGGTCCTGGGCGCTCAGCTTGTGGAAGACGTGCGGCGGGACCTGGTGCTCAGGAGCGGGGCTTACCAAAGCGGGATTCTGCCCCCAGCCGCACCAGGCCAGGAG
>VFZS01000623.1 GCA_016871095.1 Acidobacteriota bacterium | reverse complement strand
GATTCGGAGACCACCTGCTCCATGGTCTTGACCAGGAACACGGCGGCTTCGGGGTCTCGCTTCCGTACGAGTTGCCTCAGCGTGCTGGTGAGAGTCCCGGGTTCGACGGAGGCGCGCAGCACGAGGCTCATGAATTTCTGAGGCCAATCGGCCTGGCCGTAGGGCAGGTAAACCACCGTGGGGACCGGCCGATACACGCCCCTTTCCCTGATATCCCCCACCATGCCTACGATGGTCGTCAATTCGCCTTCCCCAGGCTTGAGACCGTACCGGATGCTTCGCCCTACCGGGTTCTCACCCGGGAAGTAACGCTCCGCCGTGAGCCGGCTGATCAGCGCGACGGGCTGCCGGCCTGCGGCATCGTCCCGGCGCAGGTAGCGGCCGGCCAGCAGAGGAATCCCCATGGCTTCAAAGTAGCCGGCACTCACCCGGCGGAGGTCCGCCGCCGGCTCGTGCCCCGGGGGAGGAGTCTCGCGTCCCGGGATCGTGAAGCTGCGGGTCTCCCGCCAGGACTGAATCGGAAGGTAGTTGATCAGCCCGGCGGAACTCACTCCGGGGATAGCGCGCACTTCCTCCAGCAAGCCCTCATGGAAGGCGATCGCTTCCGCGGGCGTCGCGTAGCGAATTTCCGGCAAAGCCAGTTTCATGGTCAGCACGCGCTCGGTTTGGAAGCCGTGGTCGAAACGGTTCAGCACGCGCAGGCTTCTGATCAGCAGCAGCGCGCCGATGGCTAGCACCAGCGCCAGGGCGACTTCCCACACCATGAGGAGACTGCGGTTGCGCCTTAACGCCGTCCCCGCCGGGCCGCCGGCATCCTTGAGAGCGGCTCCGAGATCGATCTGGCTCACCCTGAGCGCGGGGATCAGCCCCGCCAGGGTCGCCGCGAACAGGGACGCGATCACGCAGAACCACAGCACGGCCGCGTCGGCCTCCACCGGGATGCCCTCCGGCATCTGCTCTCGCGCCAGGGCCAGCAGGGCATCCAGGAACCACCGCGCGGCGAAGAAGCCCGCTGTCCCCCCCGCCGCCGCCAGCACCACGCTTTCCGCCAGCAGAAGCCGCACCACCCGCCAGCGCCCCGCGCCCAGCGCCACGCGCACGGCCAGCTCACGGTGGCGCCCGGTCGCGCGGGCCAGCACCAAGTGGGCCACGTTGGCGCACGCCAGCAACAGGATGAAGCCCACGGCGCCGGAGAGCACGAGCAGAATTTGCGCCGTCTCCCGCACCGTCTCCAGGTGAAGGGGGTGCACGGTCACCCCGCGGGTGGCATTGGTGTCGGGGTAGAGCCTCGCGAGACGGCCCGCGATCTCATCCATATTCCGCTGCGCGGCCCGCCAGGAGACTCCGGGCTTGAGCCGCGCGATCACTTCCAGCCAGTGGGATCCCCGTTCCGCCTGGAGACGCGCGCTGAAGACCAGGGGAGTCCACAGCTCCGTGCTCGTTCGGGGAGGAAACTGGAATCCCCACGGCATCACCCCAACCACCGTGTGGGCCGCGCCGTTGATCTGGATCTTCTCCCCGACGAGATCGGGATCCGCCCCAAAAGCTCGCTCCCAGAGCCCGTGGCTCAGAACCGCCACCCGGTCTCTGCCCGCGGCGCTTTCCTCCGGCAGGATGGTCCGGCCCAATAGCGGTTTCACCCCCATGATCCGGAACACTCCCCCTTCCACGTAAGTGGCCACCACCCGCAGGGTGTTCTCTCCGTGGGTCAGATTCGCGCCCTCGGGTCTGAACGCCGCCACTTCCTCGAACACCTGGTTCTGCTCGCGCCAGTCCTGGAGGTTGGCCACCGAGACCGTCCCGTACGCGTTCGACCGCCCCTGCCAGGTGAGCGATTCCCAGAGCTTCACCAGCCCCCCTGGCTCCGGGTAGGGAAGCGGCCGCAGGACCAGGGCGCGGACCACGGTGAAGATGGCGGTGTTCGCGCCGATCCCCAAGGCCAACGAGAGCACGGCGAAAACGGCAAAACCGGGGCTGCCGGCGAGCGTGCGCGCGGCAAACCGCAGGTCCCGCAGCCACTCCTCTACCCGGGGCAGGCCGCGCCGGTCTCGCCAGGCCTCTTTCGTCTGTTCCACTCCACCGAAACTCCGCACCGCGGCATGGCGCGCTTCTTCCGGACTCATTCCACGGCGCAGGTTTTGCTCGGTCTCCATCACGAGGTGGAAACGGAGCTCGGCATCCAGCTCCTCCTCCAGCCTCCGTTTTCGGAAGAGGGCCAGGAACCGGCTTCCGAGTGTCCTCAGCGACGTCATGGGTTGCCCTGCTATGAAGTTATCCGAAACGCCCTGCGCTCAACAGCGCCGCGACCGCGGCCACCAGCGCCACGTTGATCGAGATCACAAAGTGGTAGAACAGCGGGCCGGCTCTCCCGGTTTCCTTCAGTGTGATCTCCCGGTACTGGCCGAGGTACTTGGGGATCAGCACCCGCAGCCACAGGAAACTCACCGGGACGTTCTTCTTGCGGAGATAGTCGTAAATCCGAACGCTGGTCACTGAGGCCCAGAGGCCACCGCAACCCGCGAGAATGCCGAACAGAGGCAGGGTCTTCACTGGATGTCTCCTCCCTTGGTGTGATGATCGGTGAGGGCGCGATACAGGCGCCCCGGAAAAGCCTTCTCCATCTCCTGGAGGCTGCGCAGCCCGAAGATGAAGGCGATGGCGATGGGATCGGCGCGCCACAGGGTGTGTCCTTCGTAGAATCCGTAGCGCATGATGTAGCAGGGCTGCATCTCGCCGATGCGGATGCTGGAAAGTCCCCGCGCCAGTTCATCCATTTTGTCCGCGCTCAGAGCGCTGTAGCGTGCCGCCAGGAAGGTCTTCTCATCCGCAGCCAGTTCCCTCCGGATCTGGAGATCGCAGGTCCCCCGGATGTCGTCGTTGAAGATCGACTCCTGAAAACACTTCGTGCCCCAGCCGGTCAATGCAACCTTGCGGCCGCCGTACAGAATGTGCTGGAACCCATTCCAGGATCTCCCGAAGCGGCCCAGCTCGATTTCCTTGATCACCAGGTTCCACACATGAAACAGCGGCCTGGCAAGCTGGGGATGGGTCAGGCCGATCCTGGCCACGAGGGCATTGTCCCCCTTCAACACCGAGACAATGTCCTCGTCCTCGGCCATAAACCCCGCGCTCGAGGCTCTCCTGGGCCGGCCGAGCTGCGTGATCTCGGAGACAGGCTTGCCGGTGATGGTCTTCAGACGGCCCAGCTCCCGTTCAGCGTGCAGGCCCGTCTTAGCCAGAGTGGGGAAATCGTCCCCGTCCACTTTGTGTTGATCTCCGGACAGCACCTTCCACGGCAACGGGAGCGGGCGGTCTCTGAGCGTTACCGGAACCAGAGCGAACTGGCCGGCTTTG
>VFZS01000622.1 GCA_016871095.1 Acidobacteriota bacterium | reverse complement strand
TCGCCCACCAGGTCTTTCTTCAGCCCCAGGAAGATCTGAAAACACGAGAGGCTCACGCTGAAGCCCGCCATGCGGGCCTTGTATTCCTTGAGCATCTCGCCGTCTCCCACCAGCGTGTGGAAGGTATCCCAGGCGTTGGCGTTCGAGACCACCGCCCGGGCGGAGTACTCCTGCCCGTCCGCCGTTCTGACGCCCACGGCGGCGCCGTCCTTCAAGACGATCTTCTCCACCCGCGTGCGCAGCCGCACCTGGCCCCCACGGCTCTGAATGAACCGCGCCAGCGCGTCGCTGATGGTCTGCGAGCGGCCCCTCGGATAGTAGCCGCCGCTACGCAGATATCCGAGGGTGGGGAGCGCGTAGTAGAGGCTGGCCAGCCGCGAAGGCGGCAGGCCGAAGTAGCCCCACAACGCCGAAACCAGGGCCTTAAGCTTCGTATCCCGGATCCGGTCATCCATCATCTGCCCCCAGGTGCGGCGATAGTTCCGGTAGAGGAGCGGAAACTCGGCCGGGAAGCGGCTCATGTCCACTTTGCCCTGGGCGGCCCGGAACTTCCCGAGGTCGCGCGCGAACCCCGCCATGTCCTCGATCAGCCCCGCGATGCCCGCCTTCTCGTCCGGGAACAGGCGCGCCAGCATCTCGATGTAGCCGGGCAGGTCGCGCTGCGGCACGCGAATGTCGTGGGACGGGAATATCGCGCGGTACAAGTGCGGGTGGGGGAGGAACTCCACTTCCGTGATCTCCGGAAAACCCTCGATCAGGTTGCGCACCCCGTTGCGCTCGTCCACCGACGTGGAATGCAGCGAAACATCGAAGAGGAAGCCGCCGGGCCGGCGGAACGCCGTGGCGTAACCGCCCGGCTTGTCGTGCTGCTCCAGCACCAGCGCCCGGAAGCCCTGGCGCGCGAACGCCGCGCCGCAGCTCAGCCCGCCCAGCCCCGCGCCAATGATCACGGCGTCCCACCGGCCGCTCTTCTGCTGAGCAGCGTCCGCGGCGGGCAGGCTGCTCCAGTCCAGGGCCGAGAGCGGGGCCGCCGCCAGCAACGTTTTCACGAGGTCTCTTCTCACCAGCTTGAGCTCAGACATGCGCGATCCCTCCACAGCCGCGTTCCTACCGATTCTCGCAAAACTGGGCGCCAAACAAAGCGTGCGCCACGCAGGGCTTTCGTGGCGCACCCTTCAGCATCCGACCCCGGCCAGGCCGGGGTCGCTGGGACCAGCGCACCAGCCGGGAGCTTTTGTTCATTCCAAAGGACTTCCCGGCTGGTGTATTGGAGAGGGCGCAGCCGTGGGCTTCAGCCCACGGGAGCTGTTGCGGCACTCTGCGATTGTCAGTAGTGGACTATCGCGGGATCCCGCCGCCGGCCTCTCAGGCCGGAATCGCGCAGTTCGATTGCCCCAAGGAACGCACAAGACCGGGCATCCAGGTCTTACGTCGCAACATCCGTATGGCCGAAGGCGGCGTCAGAGGAAGGGCAGCCAAAGCGTCAGGGCGAGCAGGACGACTGTCAGCCTCTTGACCACCGTGTTCAGCTTCTCGGGTGTGACCTTTCCTCGAGCATAGATAGCGTTCGCCGCCGCCACGGCGACAGGGACACAGACAAGGGCCAGCCCGGCGCCGGCGAGGACGTCGCTCAAGTAGTGGGCGCCCTTCACGATCCGCGAGTAGCAGACCAGACCCGCGACCAGCAGCATCGCGAGCTTGGCCAGGCGCACGCCAACCGAGCCGCCCGCGACGATGAGCACGAACGGCAGCGCCAAAGCGAGGCTTTGCGCGGCGTGTCCGGATGGAAACGACGCGCTGTCGTGCCGGCTGGTCACGTTGAGCTGCCCGGCGAGATCGGCTATGGGGCGCGCCCGTCCCAGAGGTTCTTTGAGGAGCGTCGCAACCAGCGTGGCGGCGCAAAAGGAGAACAGCACCACCAGGAGCACCGGGCGAGCCTCCCGGAAAGCCGGGAAACGAACCGATGCGGCAATGCAGGCAAGCACCAGCAGGCAGACGGCGGACATGCCAAAACGCGAGAGAGCGCCGGCGAAGGCCACGATCGCCGGGTTGTCCCGGAACAGATTGTGGGCCAGTAGAAACCGCCGGTCGAAATCCCCTTCCATCCACAACAGCAACGACAGAATCACTAACGTGGCGGAGGCGATCGCGACAAACCGTAGCGCGAACCGGCTCAGCCGAACGGCCGTGAGAGAGGCGTTCATCGGTTTGAATCTCCGGGCGTCCTGGTGGACGGCACAGATAGTGTAACGGCGGATCTCGTTCCAGCCGCGGACAGCACGCGGATCCGCCGGGCCAGATCCTGGGCGAGGCGCGGGAAGTCCCGCGCATCCAGCGTATAGACGAGGTCCGCCGCGCACTTGCGCGCGCACGCCAGCAGAAGCACGTCGTAGACCGCGCCACCGGAAACCCCCAGCCGGGCCGCATGTTCCAGGGCGGCCGCGCATTCCCTGGCGCTCAAGGCCACTGGCGTGACTCTGGCGCGCAGGCTCTCCACGAACAGGAGGGCCTGTTCGCACGAGATGGCGGGCCGGACCGGAAGCCGCGTGGTGACGGCGTACAGCTCGGCCATGCTGTGGGCGGCGCAGAAGGCTGACCGCCGGGTGGCCTTGCGGAACACTCCCATGCAAACGTCATGCAGCGGGTGGTCGCCCCAGAAGACCGCGACCAGCACGGAGGTGTCAAAGAAGACCTTCATCGCAGGAGGCTCCGGGTGCGTTCTTCGCGGAGGTCCTCGATCATGCGGACCACGTCCACCGAGGCGGCCTTGCCCTGGCGATAGACCCAGATGCCGTGTTCCTTGCGCAAGGGCGACTGCTCGCGGACCGGGCGCAAAGCCAGCTCCTCGCCCCGGCGCTCCATCTCCAGCATGTCGCCCGCCCGTAACCGCAACTGGTTGCGGACCGGCTTGGGGATCACCACCCTGCCGGCTTTGTCAATAGTGAGCTGCCGGGCCATGCTGCCATTATACGATGGCAAATGGCATATTGAAGTGGCAGCCCATCAGACTCACCGACTTTCGTGCAGCGCGGCGGCTCACATTAGTACGACAATCCAGGCTATGAAACGCAGAGAGTTCCTCTCCACCCCCGCCGCGGCGCCCGCTCGGGTGCGCCGTGTATTCAGGAGCGCGCTTTACGGACCCGTACGGCGAAGGCGCGGCGAGGTTTTTCCACGGTAAGCTGCCGGATTTCCTGCTCGCTGAACCCCGCGGATTTCAAGGCCGGCGGGAAGACCTGGAACAAGGCGTCGTAGGGCTTGGGAGCGCGGCCGCTTTGTGGCAGCAACGCAGTGCTTGCCCTCCCCCAGTTTCTGCCCGAGGCTGGGTGGAACAGGCAGTCTTGCCTGTGGCTCG
>VFZS01000621.1 GCA_016871095.1 Acidobacteriota bacterium | reverse complement strand
CGCCATCCCGCGGTCAACGTCTGGGAAGCCATCGCCTACACCGCCCCGGGAATCATCGCGCACCAGTCCGCCCTCAAGGGCGGGCCGCCGATGAAGATCCCTGACTTCGGCAACCCCGCCTGAATTCCGGCGGGTTTTTCAGTCGGCATGCTATGCGTGGTGGGCGCGCGGCGCTACCTTGGGACGAGACCTCCTCGCCGAAGCCGGTCGGCTGGCCAGATAGGTGAGCATGTGCTGGTCGGTGAGCGCGCACTGCAAGGGCGGCAGCAGAATCGAGCCAGGAGCAGCCAGTCCCGCCGCCAGGATCTGTAAACATAACGCTGGCCCCTCCTGCATTCCCACGCGATGGTTCCTGAACAGGACCAGGTCGGCAGTGACTGTGAACGTTGTCGTCGGTTCCCCTGGCCAGACCCGCTGAAACCGGTAGGCCCGAACACTGCCGGTCTGGTCGAAACCCAGGTAGCGAAGCTGGACGGCTTCCTGACGCTTCTCCTCGGCGCCCGCCACCGGGTGGTGCCGCTGCACGCAGACGTTGGCGGCCCTAGGGTAATGCCCGCTCACCAGGTCAAAAGTCACCAATTGACCGATGGACAGAGAGGCGATGTCGTATTCCAGTACTGCGGATGAGTGGAAATAGACGCTGACACCGTCCTGCGCCGTGATGAAACCGGACGCGCTTCCGGTGCTCCAGCTCTTGATCCTTCCGGTCATGGACAAGAACCTCCTCCTTCCGCCTCGCCGCCCGGCCAGAAAGGCGGTGAACGCCCTGCGCCTCGGTAACGTTGGGCAGCGCCGCTGCGCGGCGAGGGTGAATGCCTTCTTGTCCCCTTGCGCCGCGCTCGGGTTGAGTGCGTACGTCTCGCCCGAGCCTGAAGAAGTTGGGCCGGCGCCCCAAGACCGCAGGGGCGCAAATGCCGGCCCTGGCCGGTCACTCGGGAGCTGAACGGGCCGGGCCTTCCTCAGTGGCGCCGTCAGGGCCAGCAGGGGGCTTTTCCAGCTTGCGTTGCTGCCGCCGGGCGGCCTTGTCGCGCCGCTTCTCGAGGCGGGCTAGTTCCTTCTGGCGTTTCTTGAAGGTTGTGCGCGATCCCGAAGCCATGAGATTCCTCCCGACTTTCCTTCTGCGCGGCCGTGAGGGGATCGGCCGGTCAGGATAAAGCGAGCCTTACCAGCGGGACACCCGAGGCTCGCGCGCAGTGCCGCCGCGGTCCAGCCTCGGCCGGGCCTCGTCGATGCGGAGCGCCCGGCCACCCAGGCTGCTCCCGTTCAAGCCGGCGATGGCCCGGTCGGCCTCACCGGAGTCCGTCATCTCGACGAACGCGAAGCCTCGCGAGCGGCCCGTGTCACGGTCCGTCACCAGGTTGACGCGCTCCACGGTTCCATACGATTCGAAGAGGGAGCGGAGCGACTCTTCCGAGGCGCCGAAATCCAAGTTGCCTACGAAAATGTTCTTCACGTGTTCTCCTTGCCATTTGAAGGCGGGCTATACCAGGCAGAAACGAATCTCGGCCAAGTTATGCGAGACGGTCAAATGCACTCCTAGTGTAGCAGCTTTCCACGGCCGCCGCTTGGGGCCTGGTGGGACTCCCGTACTGGGCTCCCCCTACCTCACCCCCGCGGCGGGGTTGAGGAAGCCCAGGATGGCGGAGGGGTAGAGGCCCAGCACTAGGGTGCCGGCGGCGGAGGTGGCCAGGGCCGCGTGCTCACTACCAGCCGCGGCACGCCTCCCCGAGGAACTCGTCGAACTTGGCCTTAACCTCAATGTGCCGGCTGATGTTGCTCTGCCCTCCGGCGAATAGCCCTGCCTCGATAGCCAGCCGGACGCGAACCGGGGTGACCTTACCCTCGCCCACTTCAGCTTCCTCGAAGACGCGCGAACGGCCCGTGCGAAACCACCAGCCGAACCTTCCGATGGGGCCCCACACGCACTGACCCGCCTTCGTTTCCCGCTCTTCCGGCATTTTAGTGGGTAGCTGGGGCAAGGTTGAGACCTCCGCAGTGGAAGTGGATGGCGTGGATGAAGTTCTGGAGGTTGCGGAAGCCTCGCGCCGTGTACTTCACCCATTGGATCTTCGCGTTGATGGACTCGCTGGCGGCGTTGGTCACGCGGTGCCGCAGGTACGTGATGATGTTCTCGAAGCGGCGCTTTAGCATGCGCCCCACCTCGATCATGGGCTGCAATCGGCTCCGCACCGCCCAGTTGTGCCACCACCGGAAATGCTTCCTGGCCGGTCGCTCATAGACATAGCTGAACAGGGCCATCCCCGTCTCCTTCAGCGCCCAGGCCCGCGCGGTCTTCAGCCCGCTCTTCCTCAGTTCGGCAAACTCCCGCCGGTCCTTCGGCTCCATGGCCACCGGGTTCTTCAGCCACTCATAGCGGGTCCCCGCCAGACGGTCATCCCCAGCCGCCTTCAGAAGCTTGTTCGCCTTGCGCCGCACTTTGTCCACAGCGTCCCCCAAGTGCCTGGCAATGTGGAACTTGTCGAATACGATCTTGCCGTTCGCTCCCGGCACATGCTCGCCCACCGAGCTCACATACGGGTCCCACATATCCATCGCCACCGCTTCGATGCCCTCCAACTGCTCTGGCCTCAGCGTCTCCCAGAATCCATCCAGGCTGCTTTGCTCGCGCCCTGCGGCCACGTACGGTACCCGGCCCCGCACCACATCATTCACCAGGGTTACGTAACGGTGCCCTCGGCGGAACGCCTTCTCGTCGATGCCCATCTGCGCAACCTTCTCGGCCTTCCGCCGCTCCAGCCCGCGCTCCACCGCCCGCTCCATGATCCCGTGGATCTCCTCCCAGCTCAGCTCCATCTGTCGGGCTACCGCCTTCTGGCTGGCCTCCTTCAGCCACTCGATGGCCAGCGCCTCAAACAGCACCGTGAACCGGCTGGACGCCTCCGCCCACGGCAGCTTCACCACCCGTACCCCGTGCTCCCCACACTCCGCCCGCGGCGGCCGCGCATGCAGCACCGTCCGATACTGGCAGGTGTCCAAGTGCCGCCACTGCCGCTCCGGCTGATGATCGTACCACTTGGCCGGCCCGCCGCACTCCGCGCACGCCCACTGGATCATCTCGTGGTGCTCCAGCTACACGTGCACCTCTCCTTCCCCCAGCTTCAGTTCCACTCGCTCCACGTACCAAGGGGCTTCAATCCCCAGAATCCGTCGATACAGTTCCCGATCCTGCATTCCTGGGATTCTCTCATGGCGCCGCCTCCCCCGCCTCCCCACCCACTAAAAACCCGGAAGTCCCACATTTTGAAGCTGCATCGGCTCTGCTATGGATAAGCCGGGCAGCCGAGGGTAAAGAATGCGAGCGCTGGGGTCGGAATCAACAGCTCAGCCACTCCAGATGACGCTTCGGA
>VFZS01000620.1 GCA_016871095.1 Acidobacteriota bacterium | reverse complement strand
AACGTGAAGCGCATCCGGACCCATGTCAGCGATCATCTGAAAACGTAGTTTTCTGAACGTCGATCGCCAGAGCAACATCATCGGCGCCGCAGGCGCCAGTCATCCGTCCGGTCATCAGCCGGGGCCCCAATCCAGTGTAATGTAGCTTCGAAGGCGGGAGGCAGGAAGGAACCCCGCCGTTGGAAGCAACGGGGTTCCACCATGGCAGCCTTCGTCAGGCCACCACACACAAGCTGGTTCTAGCCTGCCACGAAGCCGTTGCCGTTGTCCAGCGCCGCCGGCGAGGACAGATGGCCCCGCACGGGGAAGCGGTTCTGCGGCAACGGTTTTGCCTGGCCAGCGACTGCCGCGCGATGTTCTTCCTGTGTTCCCGCTGTGATCGCGGACAGCGCTACTGCAGCGACGCCTGCCGCCAACAGGCGCGCCTCGGCCAGCACCGCGTGGCCAATCGCCGGTACCAGCAGAGCGAGGAAGGACGGCTCGATCATCGCGACCGGCAGCGGTGCTACCGCGCGCGCCGGGCGCAGGCCCGCGTGACGGATCAGGGTTCCCTTTTGATCGCGGGCTCGGCATCATCGGAAGGTGGACCGGTGGAAGCCAGCCCGCGGAACGGTTCCGACGGCAGCGGCGCGGCGTTGCTCCCGCGCTGGCCGCAAACGCGGCCGGGAGTACGGCTGTGTTGCCGGGTCTGTGGCCGGGTGGGGCGCTTCCTCGAGCAGTTTCCGCCCATTCCCCGACGAAGGTGAGCCCATTCGATGATCAGTCTGGAAACCCGCGCCGCGATTCGCCGCTACTTTTACGCCGAGCATTGGAAGATCGGCACCATCGCCGCCGAAGTTGGGGTGCATCCCGATGCCGTACGCAACGCGATCGAGACCCAGCGTCTCGGCGGCGCCCCGCCGCTGCGCGCCTCGATCGTCGATCCTTACCTGGCGTTCATCCGCGAGGTGCTGAGCCAACATCCCCGGTTGCGCGCCACGCGCATCTACCAGATGGCCCGCGAGCGCGGTTACACGGGCAGCGAGGTCCAGCTCCGGCGCGCCGTGGGCCGCCTGCGCCCGCAGATCCGGGAGCCGTTTCTGCGTCTGGAAACCTTTCCCGGCGAGCAGGCGCAAGTCGATTGGGCGCATTTCGGTCACGTCCCGGTGGGCCGCGCCCGCCGCGCGCTGTCCTGCTTTGTCATGACCCTGTCGTATTCCCGTGCCCTGTATCTGGAGTTCTTCTTCGATCAAACCCTGGAGAACTTCCTCCGCGGTCACGTGCACGCCTTTGAGGCCTGGAACGGACAGCCGCGCATGCTGCTCTACGACAACCTCAGATCGGCGGTGCTGGAGCGGCGCGGCACCGAGATCCACTTCCATCCCCGGCTGATGGAACTCAGCGGCCACTATCACTTCGCGCTTCGGGCTTGCCAGGTGCGCGCCGGCAATCAGAAGGGGCGCGTGGAACGCGCCATCCGCTATGTGCGCGACTCGTTCTGGGCCGGCCGCCGCTTCACCACCTTGGCCGAATGCAATCGCCAGGCCTGGCTCTGGCGCGATCAGGTGGCGCATCAGCGGCGCTGGCCGCAACAGGACGGCCGCACCGTGGCGGAAGTCTTCGCCGACGAGCAGCCCCGTCTGCTGCCTCCGCCTCTGCACCCGTTCCCCACGGACCGGATCGAGGCGGTCTGTTCCCACAAGACGATCTATGTGCGCTTCGATCTCAACGATTACTCCATCCCGCCAGAAGCGGTCGGCCGGCCGCTGACCTTAGTGGCCTCCGACACCACCGTGCGTATCCTGGATGGCGCGGTCGAATGGGCGCGGCATCCGCGCAGCTACGACCGCCAGCAGCAGGTGCTGGATCCCCAGCATCGCGACGCCGTCTTGAAGCTGAAACGCAGGGCCTTCCACGCCACCCCCGCCGGCCGCCTGGAACAGGCGGTTCCCGAGAGCAAGATCCTGCTGGACCGGGCCTTCGAGCAAGGCGAGTCGGCGGGCAGCCAGACCGCTCAGTTACTCAAGCTGCTGGAGGAATACGGCCCCGCGGCGCTGCGCCGCGCCATCCTGGAAGCCTTGGAACACAACACTCCGCGCGCCTGCTCGGTGGCCTTCCTGCTCTGCCGTCAGCCTCGCCTGCCACGCCTGAGGGTGGACCTGAGCGGTCATCCGCAGGCGGAATCCATCGACGTTCGACCCCATAACCTGGAGACCTACGATGAGCTCGCCCGCCCTCACGACGACGCCTCCGACGAGTAGCCTGCCGGCGCAACTCCAGCAGATCGGCTTGCGCGCCCTGCCCGTCCAACTGGATGACTTCCTGGCCCGCGCCGCCAAGAGCCGCTGGTCGCCGCACCAGATGCTGGAGCAACTGGCCCAGGCCGAGATCAGCGAACGCTCGCGCCGAAGCCTGGAACGCCGGCTGCGGCTCTCCGGTATCAAGCGCTTCAAACCGATGGCCGACTTCGAATGGAGCTGGCCGGCCAAGATCGAACGCGACGTCATCGAGCGCGCCCTGACGCTGGACTTCCTGCCCGAAGGCCGCAACCTGGTTTTGGTCGGCCGCAACGGTTTGGGCAAGACCATGATCGCCCAGAACATCTGTCACGCCGCCGTGCTGGCCGGCTACTCGGTGCGGTTTCGTTCCGCCGCCGCGCTGCTGGAGGAGTTGCACCGCCAGGCGCCCGAAGGCCGGCGCTACAAACTGCGCCAGTACGCCAATGTGGGACTGCTCTGCATCGATGAAGTCGGCTACCTTTCCTTCGACGAGAAAGCGGCCGACTTGCTCTATGAGGTCGTCAACCGGCGCTACGAGCGCAAGCCGGTGATCCTCACCACCAACCGGCCGTTCAAGGAATGGAACGAGGTCTTCCCCAACGCGACCTGCATCGTCACCTTGCTGGACCGGCTGCTGCACCATGCCGATGTCACCGTCATTGAAGGCGACAGCTACCGGGTGCGCGAAAGCGAGCAGGAGACCGCCGCGCGGCGGAGAAAGAAATGACGCCCGCGGCTGGCCCCTCCTACGTTGCCGCCGTCCTGATGCTCTACCTCGATTTGCCCGATACGCCGCTGCGGCCCAGCCCGCAAGATCAATCGCTGGCCCGCCGGCTGTACAAGCAAGGCGTTCCGTTGCCGCTGGTCGAATCGGCTTTGCTGCTGGCCTCGCTGCGGCGCCTGCTCCGGCCCGGCGACCTGCCGCCGCTGCCGCCCATCCGCTCGCTGGCCTACTTCCAGCCGGTCGTCACCGAACTCCAGCAGCAGCCCCTACCCGACGGCTACCTCCACTACCTTCGGCTCAAGTTCCAACGGGCCGCCAAGGCCCCGCCGAGCGATGTTCAAAAAACGACGTTTTCTGATGATCGCTAACAATTCATCGACACCATCCAT
>VFZS01000619.1 GCA_016871095.1 Acidobacteriota bacterium | reverse complement strand
CACCACGCCCCAGTGCTGCCCCAGCCGCGGGGTCATGCTGAGCGGCCTGGAGACGTACCAGAACGGCTTGGAGAGCAACGGGCGCACTTCCTTCCGCGAAGGCCTCGGCCCGACCGTGGTCGAGCAACTGCGCCGCGCCGGCTACGACACCACGCTGGTGGGCAAGTGGCACATCACGCCGCAGCCGGAGGCGTGCGGGTTTTCCAGAGCCCCGTTATGGCTGCCGCCGGCTGCGAGCGTCTACCGCGATCCCATGCTGCGGCGCGGCTTCGAGGGGGAAGCGCAGAAGACGCCCGGGCACATCACCGACCTGTTCACCGACGCGGCCATCGAGGCGGTGCGCGGCGCCAAACAGCCGTTTCTGCTGTGGCTGGCCTACAACGCGCCGCACACGCCGTGGTACGCGGACGACAAGTACAAGAAGCCTTACGCGGGACGCGGGGATCAGCTTGCCGCGCCGGCGCATCCGAAGGGCGGGGCGAAGTTCGACTGGGAGACCTACTACGCTGTGATCACCCACCTGGACGAAGCCATCGGACGCTTGATCGCGGCGGTCGAGAAGGCGGGGCTGTGGGAGAACACGCTGATCGTGTTCCTGGGGGACAACGGCTACTTGTGCGGCACAAAGGGGCTTTCGGGCAAGGTGTACCCGTGGGAGGAGTCCATCCGCGTGCCGTATCTGGCGTGCGGCGGTCCGGTGCGAGCGCGCGGGAATGTGGACGCGCCGGTGGCGTCGGTGGACCTGCCGGCGACGTTCCTGGACTACGCCGGGGCGCGGCCCGCCTACCCGCTGGCCGGGCGCAGCCTGCGGGCGGAGTTCGAGGCCGGGCGCTCGAAGCGCGAGGCGGCGTTCGCGGCCTGGAACGACGGCCGTCCAGAGGCGCTGGTGGTGAGGCGCGCGGTGGAGCCGTACCGGGTGGTCAGGACGCGGACGCACAAGTACATCCTGTGGGAATCGAAGAAGCAGGCGCTGTTCGACCTGCGCAGCGATCCGGGTGAAGAGCGGGATCTGGCCGGGGAAAGCGGTCAGGCCAAGGTGCTGGCCCGGATGCGCGAGCTGCTGGCCCAGCGGATCCAGGAAACCTCCGACCCGGCGCGAGCGTGGCTGGGGTGAGGACCGCTCCGTCAGGGGTGTGAAAGAGTCGCTGGCGCAAGCTGAAGCTTACGCCACTGGCGCCACGCAAGCGCCTGCGCTGCAATGTGGGACAAGCTTCAGCTTGTCGGCGGGTCGCGGCTCGGCTAGCGAGCCTCCACCGCCGCGGCCAGGGCGCGCACCAGCTCGGCGCCGAAGCCGAGGCGGTCCGCGACGGTGGGCAGGCGGCCCAGCTTCGAGTTGTGCTCGACCATCTGCTCCATCAGCAGCGCCGGGATCTTGCGCTCGTGATAGAGACCCTGGTAAACGGCCATGCGGCCCGGCTGGCCGGGCGTAGTCGAGGCGCCCGAGGCGCGTAACGGGCGCGTGGCGTGGAACGAGGTGGTCTCCGAGAGCAGCCGGAGGGTCCGTTCCGCCAGGTTCCGGAACTCGGTGTCGCCCTCGGGGATCGGCCCTTCGATGAACTCCCCGCTCTCGGTGTTGTGGAAGGCCATGAAGAGATCGATGCGGCGGCCGGAATCCACCCAATCCAGGATGGCCTTCCGCTGGGCGGCGATCTCGGGCATCCCGGCGGGGTCCACCGCGTCCCAGTTGCGGTTCAGATCGTAGCCGTGGGCATTGAAGCGGACGCCGCCGCGCGCCACGCCGTCGGGATCAGCCATTGGAAAGATCTTCCAGATGACTTCGTCGCGCAGGCGCACGGCCTCGGGATCGCGGGAGAGCAGAAGCCGCAGCGCGCCCTCGCAGACGTGCGAGGTGGGCGCTTCCCAGGCGTGCTGGCGAAACATCAGCCAGATGACCTTCTTGCCCGTATCTGCCCTGTTGGGATTGGTGATGGTGAGGAGCATCACGTCCCGCCCGTGGACCGTTTTGCCCACGACTCCCGAGCGCAGGTGCGGGTGGCGCCGGAACTCCCGCAACAGGCCGCGCAGGTCGGCGGTGGTGTACGGTGGCACGTGGGCGATCCACATGCGCCGGCGCGCGGGGGTGAAGCGCAGCCGCAGGCGGATCTCCTTCTCGTCCCATTCGACCTCGCGGTCGCCGAAGTGCCGCCACGTGCTGTTGTCGTAGCTGTAAACAGGGCGCGTGCGCGCGCTCACGGGATGCGTTCCGGGCCGGTAGTTGTACTCGCCCACCAGGTTCGTGAGCTCGATGACCACTTCCGTCGAGGGTAGCCCGTCCAGGCGGAAGTAGTACCAGCTTGCCTGGCGGTTGCGCTTGTCCTGGTCGGACTCTCCTACGACGGGACAGCGCAACTGCGTCGGCGAAACGACCTCGACCTTTGCTACACTACCCGCCTCGAAGTTGGCCGAGACGGTGATGGCGGCCAGCAGCAGAGCCAGCATGGCAGATCTCAGACCTCCTCGGCGAGGATTTCACCCAGCGCCACGGGGCGGTGGTCGGCGATGGATTTGTAGCAGGCGTCCACCAGAGCCAGGGTGTGCAGGTTGTCGCGGCCGCTGATGGCGGGTTCCGTACCGGTGGCCAGGGCCTCGAGCAACTGGCCCATGGCGCCCTGGAAGGCATCGGGGAACCAGGTCTCCTTCCAGCGCGGCTGGAACCAGGTGTTGGGGGCGAGCTTGGTGGTGAAGTCGAGAGTCGAGGGAGTGGCGTTGGGGTAGGAGGGCCAGCCGATAAAGCCCTGAGCCGTTCCGTCAGTGCCCTCGACGCGCCACTTGATGTAGATGTCCGGGGCGGCCCCTTCGCGGCCGGGGCCGGCCCACACGTCGTCCCAGGCGGCGGCGCGCAGGCCGCTGGCGTACTCGAGGGTGTAGAGGACCACGCCATCGCGGTGAGGGAACTTGGTGCGGGGGTCGGTGCGGGCCGAGCAGTAGACGTACTCCGGGTCGCCGAAGAGGTAGCGGAAGGTGTCCAGGTGGTGGATGCTCATGATGAGCAGGGTCACGCGCCCCAGCTCGGCGGCCCAGGGCTTCCAGTGGGGCGTGGCGCGCATCTCGATAGTGCCCAGCACAGGTTCTCCGAGGTAGCCGCGGCTGAGGATGGTCTTGAGCGCGCGGATGGACTGGTCGTAGCGCATGTTTTGATTGACGGCCAGCACGATGCCAGCCTCGCGGCACAGCCCCACCACTTCGCGCGCTTCGGCGTAGTTGCGCCCCAGGGGCTTCTGCGCCAGCACGCCCTTGATGTGATCGGCGTGCTGGACGATCTGGCGGAATACGCCAAGCTGCTCGGCGGGCGGCACGGCTACGTCCAGCACCTCGATGGAGGGGTCAGCGAGCAACTCCTCGTTGGTCGGATATACGGTGGGTATGCCACGCGCG
>VFZS01000618.1 GCA_016871095.1 Acidobacteriota bacterium | reverse complement strand
GGAGCGCGGGGCGAACAGTTGGGGGGCGCACGTTCCAGATCTTCCCGGCTGCGTTGCGGTGGCCGAGACGAGGGATGAGGCGCTTCAACTGATCCGCGAGGCCATCGATTTCCACATCGAGGGCCTCAGGCAAGATGGCGCCCCCGTGCCTTCGCCACGCTCAGAAAGTGAGTTCGTCGAAGTCAGCGCAGCCTAACGAGGCGCTCCAGAGGACCGGCAAAAAGCACGGGTGCCTGAGCGGCGGAATGGTTAGGCCCCTTCCGCGATAAGATCAGGGTCTCGTGCCTGCCTGGGATCATGTGGAGCCGGTTTGGGAGCTGCGCGTCGGGGAGTACCGGGTATTCTTCGGTGTAGACCGCCCGCAAGCGACGGGGAGCATCGGTGCGATTCGACACAAGCCGCCACACAAGACATGAGCGCCGAACAACTGGAGCTTGGGAGCAGCGACAGGTTTTGGGAGCTCATCGCAAGGCGGCGGAGACAGCGGACCGTGAGTCGAGCCGCACTTGAGCGGAGAATCAACGCCGGGAAGCCGCAGCGGGCAGGGCCGAGTGTGCTGTCTCGCAAGTTCGTTGGCAATCGCCACTGCGCGACCGACAGGCTGAAGGCCTGTCCCACGAGGCAGCATGGTAAAGGGATTTGCGAGACAGGATACGAGGCGTTGCAGCGGGCGGCGCAAGAGACGCGGCGCGGGTGAACGCCCCGGTGGTGGTGGGGGACTGCTCGACGTAAGGGTTGCGACCCTGCCGGCCCCCTGGCAGGCGTTTTCCGGCCCCGCGGGGAGCCGACCAGGGGGTCGGCTCGCAGGCCAGGAGGCCCGCCCCACAAAAACTAAGGGACATTGCCGTGCGCCCGGAGCCACTGGCGGAAGGCGGGGTGACGCTGCCAGGCGGGGGCGAGTTCGCGCGCGCACACCCGCGCCTCCGACTCCTCGCCCGGCCGGAAATATGCCGGCGCTTCACGGGGAAACTCGCGCGCGCCGGAGATGTAAGGCTCCGCGAAGGGGTTGACCTTGCGGGCGCGCGCCAGAGCCGCTTCGGCCGATTCTCCGGACAGCCAGCGTTCCAGGACTCGTGCCCAGGCGAATGAGCCCATGAACTTCTCCTCGCCGGGGTAGCGGGACATCAGGCGGCGGGCGGGCTCCAGTTGGGTGGATGCCAGATACAGGCCGAGCAGGGGATAGCGTATGCCCTGATTGTCGTTGGTGTTGAGTTCGAGCATCCGCTCGAAGATGGCGGCGGCCTCCTCGAGGTGACCCGCTTCGGCCAGCAACTCGCCCAGATGCTGCTTCGCTCGCATGTAAGGGCGAGTGGAAATCGTGCCCCAGAAATGGCCCATGTGCTGTTCAAAGAAGCTCTCGCCCAGGTTCCGCTCGGCTTTCTCCACTACTTCGCGGATGAGGTGGATGCGGTTGTCCAGCGGCGCGGGAAGCAACGAGACCATCAAGCGTTGGGCGTCGGTGCAATCCGGATCCAAGCTGAGGGCTTGGTTGGCCAACTGTAGCGCCTCGATGAGGCTGTCGGCTTCGAGGGCGTCATAGGCCAATTCCTGAGCCCGCCACTTCGGGTCGTCCTGCTTCCAGGCCTGTGCCATCTCGGAGAGCCTGCCACCGGCGGTGAGTTCCTGAAGCCGGGCGTTGATCTCCTCGACGCTTTCGAACTTCTGGCCCTCCATCAGGGCGTGAATCTCCCGCATCGCCCGCTCCGAGGCGAAGGGGTGCTGGATGACTGGGTCCGGCCCGAGGTCAGGCGGGGCCGAGGTCCCGGGACGCTGGCTGTGTTTCTCGCGCCGGATCCGGTCGCGGCGCAGCTTGAGTTTGTGAAGATCGCGACGTCTGGCACTCATCAAAGAGGCAGTATAGAGCGCCAAGGGATTCCACCGCAACCATCCCCACGGGCGGGTGTTATATGCTCTTGCTGATGGTCCGGGTACGGAACCTGACGCGGAATTGTGTCCTGGCGGAGGCGGTCGAGCTTGCCGATACCAGCCGGAAGCGGCGCACCGGGTTGCTCAAGCATGAGAGTCTCCCCTCGGGCGAGGGCCTATGGATCGCCCCCTGCGAAGCGGTCCACACCATCGGTATGAAGTTCGCGATCGACGTGCTGTTCCTGAGCCGTGACAAGAGAGTGCTGAAGATCCGGGCGAACATGGTCCCCGGGAGGCTGGCGTTCTGCCTGCGGGCGAACGGGGTGCTGGAGCTGGCGGCGGGAACGGCGGCGGCCACGGGTACGGCGGTCGGCGATCAGCTACAATTCGAGAAGGTCGCATGAGGCAGGGCATTCTAGTCGTGGTGATGGCGGTGGGGCTGTGCTCCTGCACGCGGCACAAGATGAATGGACCCGCGCGGCCCGCCGCGCCACGGACGATCAACCCCACCATCGAGCGGCAGATCGTCAATGCGCGTTACGCCGGGGAAGGGGACTACCAGCTTCGCGGGTTGCAGAGCCGGCTGGCGACCGATCCAGACAACCTGTCGGTACGGCTGGAGCTGGCCCGTCACTACGAGAGCCTGGGCAGCCGGGAGCTGGCGGTGGAGCATTACCGGCTGGCGGCGGCGCGGTTTCCGGAGTCCGCCGAGGTCCAGTTGGGGATGGCTAAGTGCCTGCGGGCCATGGGGTTACGTTCAGAGGCCGCGGAAGGCCTGGAGAGGTTCCTGGAACGGCGGCCGCAGGCCGGGCCGGAGTGCGTTTCCTGGGTGGCGATCTTGCGCGACGAGATGGGCCAGTTGGAGCAGGGGGAAGCGGCGCACCGCGGGGCGGTGAAGCTGGCGCCCGGTCAGGACCGCTGGCACAACAACCTGGGGTACAATCTGCTCCAGCAGAAGCGCTACGGCGAGGCGGCCGAGGAATTCCGCAAGGCTCTGGAGCTGGCGCCGGATTCGGCCATCGCCCGCAACAACCTGGGGCTGGCGCTGGCGGCGGAGCCTGAGGAGGCCTTGCGCTACTGGGAGAAGGGGACGGACAAAGCCACGGCGCACAGCAACCTGGCGGCGGTGCTGATCGAGCAGGGCCGGGTGGCGGAGGCGCGCAAGGAAGTGGAGATCGCGCTGGGATATAATCGAAATCACGCGGCGGCGCTGGCCAACCTGAGGTTGCTCGCGCAACTGGATGGGAAGCCGACGGCCATACCCACGCAGCAGGGTCCGCGCCCTGCCTGGAAGAGGTTCCTCTCGGCGTTCTGGAGAGAGTTTGCGGGGCTGGAAGAGCCACCGCGGGCGGCGGCGGGGCCGAGCGTCGCACGCTAGTGTACTGTCTCGCAAATGGGTTGACAGCCGGGTGGTGGCGGCCGACAGGCTGAAGGCCTGCCCCACGCGGCAGCATTGTTCAGGTGTTTGCGAGACAGTACCATGGAAGGAGTATTGGAGTACACCATGAAGAC
>VFZS01000617.1 GCA_016871095.1 Acidobacteriota bacterium | reverse complement strand
CCCGTTCCGGTTGGCTCATCTCAATCCGTTCTTCTGCCACCCTCCCATGCTGCGATCGGAGGGGCTGTCAAGAGGAACTTTCTACTTTGCCCACATAGGAACTTCTCACATTGCCGCGACAGGCTGACCGGCGCGCCCAGCGCCGCCGAAGCCTGGCGCCTCTTCTTCCAGCCCGGCGACGTGGTGGGTATCAAGCTCAATCCCGTCGGCCTGCCGCACCATGTATCCACGGCGGAGGTCTTCCAGGAAATCGTCGCGGGGCTGAATGAAGCCGGCGTCAAGCCGCCTGACATCGTGGCTTTCGAGCGCTATCGCAACCTGTTCCTGATGGCCGGCTTCGACAAGTGGCTCCCCGAGGGCGTCCGCTGGTCCTCCGCCACCGAGAAGGCCGGTGTTTTCCAGCTCGATATGGAGGGCTACGACCGCGACCAGTACGTGGAGCTGCCCTTGGTCCCCGCCAAGGCCGATCCGCGCGACCCGCACGTGCGCCGCTCCTACGTGGCCAGGTTCCTGACTCAGGAAGTCAACAAGGTCATCAACCTGGGCGTGCTTAAACACCACCAGTCCGCGGGCGTGACCATCGCGCTGAAGAACCTCTCGCACGGCATGGTGAATAACGTGGCGCGCAGCCACCTCAGCCGCTCCGCGAATGCCTGCGGCATCTTCATCCCCGCCGTGATTGACCTGCCGGTGTTTCGCCAGAAGGTGGTGCTTAACGTCATCGACGGCATCAAGGCGGCCTACCACGGCGGACCCGGCGCGAAGATTGCCAAGTACTTGTGGGAGCACCAGACCCTGTACTTCGCCACCGACCCCGTGGCCGTGGACCGCGTGGGCTGGACCGTGCTCGACAACAAGCGCGGCCAGATGGGCATGCCGCCCCTGGCCCTGGCGCCTGCCGATGATGACAGCCTTTTCGTCAGAATGCAGCCCGAGCACGTCGAGCTGGCCGGAGCCCTCGGCCTGGGCGAGAGCGACGAGAAGAGTATCGACTTGAAGAGCTTCACGCTGGCGTGATGGCGCGCGATTCGCCGCATTCCGCTATACTCTCCCCCATGAAGCCCCTTGCGTGGCTGCTCTTGCTGGTCGCGCTGACAGCGTTCTGCCAGACACCGGACCGCCCTCCCTTGGCCGACGAGTGGGGCTACCGCCCCGCCGACGGCGCGCGCGTGGCCCTGAACCCGCCCTCGCTCACCTGGGTCCTGGAGAAGGACGCGGCCAGTTTCACCGTCGAGTGGGCGGACAACTCGGGCTTCGCCCGCTCCACCACCGTCCGCGACCTGCCCTGGAGCGTCTACACCCACCACGCTCCGCTCAAGCCCGGCCCTTACTGGTGGCGCTACCGCATCGCGGCCAACGACGGAAGCCTCTCCGCGTGGAGCCGCGCGCGCAGCTTTGTGGTGCCCCCCGACGCCACCGTGTTCCCGCAGCCCACCATGGAGCAACTGCGGAAGGTGATTCCCAGGGAGCATCCGCGCCTGTTCGTGCGGCGCCAGGATCTGCCCCGGCTGAGAGCCTGGTCCGAAGCCGCCGGGAAGGAGGCCTGGCAGAAGCTGATCGCCCGGGCTGAGCAACTGCTCACCGCCGAACCTACCGCCGAGCCGGCGGTGCGCGCCAGCGCCAGCGATCCGGCCACTAACCAGTACTGGTGGTCCAACCGCGTCCAGACCCTCCGGGCGTTGCAGGAGGCGGAGATCCTCTCCTTCGTCTGGCTGCTCACGGGCGAGCGGAAATACGGCGAGCGGGCGCGGCGCTTCACCCTGGCGCTGGCCGCCTGGGATCCGGACGGGCCGACCAACTTCCGCCTGAACTGCGAAGCCGCCAAGCCGATGCTGCACCGCCTGGCGCGGGCCTACGACTGGGCCTGGGAGGTTTTCACGGAAGAGGAGCGCGCCCGGATCCGCGCGGTGCTGTTGCGGCGGGCGCTGGATGCCTGGAACAGCGGCGAGGTGCGCCAGGGCGCCGGTCACCTGAACCAGCCTTATTCGAGCCACGGCAACCGCACCTGGCACAAGCTGGCCGAGAATGCCCTGGCCACTCTGGGTGAAACCTCCGAGTCCGAGAAGCTCCTCGACTACGCCGTGACCAAGTTCTTCGCCGCCTACCCGGTCTGGTCGGACGACGACGGCGGCTGGCACGAGGGTCTCTCCTACTTCGCCGGCTACATGTCGAAAGCCGCATGGTGGATGGACTTCGCCAACAGCGCGCTGGGCATCGACGGCTTCAGGAAGCCTTTCTTTGCGCATTTCGGCGATTACGCTCTGTACGCCGCGCCGCCCGGCACGCCGGACCTGGGGTTCGGCGATCTGTCGCACCGGCCGCCCTCGGCGGGCTGGGCCTTCATGCATTACTACGTGCGGCGGACGAGGAACCCACACTGGGCCTGGTGGCTGGAGGCCTGGAAGATCCCGGCGGAAGTCGGCGAGCCGGTGCTCGAGTTCCTCTGGGGCGCGACGCCGCCGGTGGAGTCCAAGGCGCCGACCGCGCTACCCGCTTCGAAGGTGTTTCACGGCACCGGGATCGCGGCCCTCAACAGCACTCTGCTCAGCGCAGCCGACAACGTGCAGATCCGCTTCAAGTCCAGCCCCATGGGGCGCTGGAGCCACGGTCTGGAGCCGCATAACACCTTCACCCTGAACGCCTACGGTTTGCCCCTGCTGGTCAACTGCGTGTACCGCGATCTCTACGGCAGCCCGTTTCACAAAGGCTGGGTGTGGGGCACCCGCGCCCACAACGCCGTGCTGGTGGACGGCCACGGTCAGAAGCCGCGTTCCGCCGACCTGGGAGGGCGCATCCTCAAGTCGGTTTTCGAGGACGGCATGGATTACGTAGCGGGCGATGCCACGGATTCCTACGAGGGCCGCCTCAAGCGCGCCCGGCGGCACATCTTTTTCGTCAAGCCAGATGTAATCGTGATCGCCGATGAGCTGGCCGCCCCGCAGCCGAGCGCTTTCCAGTGGATGCTGCACGCGCAGGCGGCCTTCGAGGTGAAGGAGGACCAGCAGCGGCTGCTGCTGGATCGCGGCGCTGCCGGCGTGGTGGTGGACTACGTGGCCCAACGCCCGCTCAAGCTGCGCCAGTGGACGGGCTACGATCCGCCGCCCGACGCCAAGTATCTGGCCTCGGTCGGCAATTCCATCCCGCCGCAGTGGCACGTCGAAGCGGCCAGCGCGGAACCCGCCCCGCGGGCCTTCACGCTAACCGTGCTGCGGCCGCACCGGCGCGGCGCCGCCCCCCTTTCCCCGGTCCGTGTCGAGTGGGTGTCCACCGGACTCAGCATCCGCGTGACCGGGGCCGGGCAAGAGGAGGTTGCTTTCACCTTCCAGCCTGACCGCACCAGGGAGTTCGCCGTCATCAGCCGCGCCAGCCGGCAGTGGCGCATC
>VFZS01000616.1 GCA_016871095.1 Acidobacteriota bacterium | reverse complement strand
TGCGCACGCCCGGGTAGCCGCCGAGGCAGCCGACCCAGTCGTTCATGTCATCCACCGAGATCATCAACACGTTCGGCCGCCGCGCGGCGCCCGCCGCCAGGGTCGAAGCGGAAACCGTCAGGAAGTCTCGTCGAGTCATGATCACCTCAGCCGATAGGCGAAGACGCCAGTGGCGCACTCGATCACAATGTCGTCACCCTGGCGCTGGAGCGTGGCGGCCCCGGCCACGGAGCCGTCCTCGCGCAAAGCCTCGGCCTGCGTGGGCACGGCCAGCTTCCAGGGCAACTTGCTCCAGTGGAACCTGAGTTGGAAGGCCGGCCCGTCGGGCGCCGGCGTAGCTCTCAAGGCGCCGCTCTCGCGGTCCAGCCGCACCGCGCCGCTGGTCGCTACGGCTCCGAAGGCTGCCTCCGCGCCGCGTCCGTTGACATACAGCGTGGAAGGAGCGCTGGACCACTCGACCGCGCGACCGTCGCGGAGCTCGACGGCGGTTTCGAAGACCCCACCCTGGCCCGGAATGCGCGCGTAGAAACCGTATTGCGGCAGCACGCGGCCGGCGACGCTCCACTCTTCGGCGCCGCGGTTCACCCACACCTGACCGCCGCGCGCCCAGCGGACGTGCTGGCGGTGGATGCTGCCGCCGTCGAACTCGACGGCGTCGATGCGGTCCAGCGCCAGGGCGCGCATGGCGCCCTCGAGCAGCCAGTACTTGCGCACCACATCGCGCGAGAAAGGCTGCGGGACCATGGCCGGACGGCCGCTGAGCACTTCGGTAGCCATGTAGTCGTCGCTGAAGCTGCCGTGCAGCCTGGCGTCCAGGCCGCCGGAGTAGCGGCCCTCGTAGCCCGCGCCGTGCAGGATGAACTTGTCGTGCCAGGCCACGTCGATCCAGGGGATCCGCTGGGCATCGGCGCAGCGGATGCGCCAGGTGAAGTTCTTGCCTTCGGGGTCCACGCGCAGTTGCTGGGCGTCGGCGCCGTCCAGCCAGCCGATCAGCTTGTCGTGCCCGGCTTCGGAGAGCTGCGGGGCGTCGTCGCCCAGGAAGCCGCGGATCCAGGCGAACACCTCGCCCCACACGCGCTGGGTCACGCCGCGGTCCACGAACTGGCCCTCCTCGGTCCAGAAATCGTACGGCGCAGCGGAACTCCACACGTCGATGAAGTAGGCCGTGGGCGCGAAGCCCGGCTTGAGGAGGCGCAGATTGCGCTCGACGTACGGCTTCAGGCGGTCCGGCCGCGCCCGGTAGGACTGGGCCTCGCGCCCGTAGTTGAACCAGGCCCGGTAGGGCTGCCCGTTAGGCCGGAAGACGATGTCGGAGTAGCTGAAACCTTCCGCGTCGGGGTAGAAGTCAATGTAGTTGTCGTGCGGCGCGAAAAAGACCCCGTGGCGCTTGCAGACGTCCACCAGTTGCCGGAACTCCTCGAAGGTCCCCCACTGGGGGTTGGGCGGGTAAAGCTCCGGGAGCCGGTAGTCGTATCCCCAGCGTTGCCAGTTGTGCCAGACCACCAGGCTGTTAGTCAGGCCGTAGCGCATGGCCCGGGCCAGCGCCCGCGCGCTGTCCCCGTAACGGCCCGACCAGAGATCGAAGGTGAAGCGGCCGGCGATCTTCCTGGCGCCGTTGGAAGCCTGCCGCGTGTCCTGCTCGCGGAGGCGCTTCACGCCAGCCCAGACGCTGTCCGCCGGGAAGAACTCCAGCGTCTGGCGGTGGGGCGTCACCAGCGTGGCGAGGCGCGCCTGGGGATCGACTTCCAGGTGGTCCGGAATGGCGTCGGAGTTCTGGACCAGCGAGACACCGTTCGCGAAGTCAAAGCCCACGAAGGATGTCGCCAGGCTGTGCCCGTTGTAGCCGAGCCGGAAGGCTTCGGGATCCTGGATCACGTTGCCCGGCCCGCCATAGACACGATGCACCTTCTCGCTCCAGGGGCCCGCCGAGACCGCCTCGAGCAGCACCTGGAACCAGGGGCGTGGCGGCGGAGCGTTCTCCAGCCAGAAGCGCGCCCGCAGGGCCTCGCGCTCCACCCATAACTCGGCCATCACGTCGAAGCTGCCCGCCCAGTTGCGGAAGCGATGCCGCACGCGGTGATGGCCGCCGGACGGCTCCTCACGGGCCTCGAGCAACTCCGTCGAGGCGCGCCAGTCCTCGAGCGCATCGCCGGTAACCCGCACGCGGAATCCCCGGAAGAAGATGCGCCGCGCACCGCACTGGAAACCCACGGGCGCGTCCAGCACGCCACGCGAGCCTGGCCACAAGCCCACCTCGCAGCCGGCCGCCCGGCCGAGCAGCTTCGGACCGCCGGCCGGTGGAAACGGCGGCGACTTGGGGGCGTCCCCTGCAAGAACCGTCGGCTCGGCCCACTGCGCTTCGCCCGAAGTGCCGCGCGCTTCGAGCCGCACGCGGATGGTCGTTCCGGTAAATGCAGCGAGGTCCACGCCGGCTGGCTCCCAGGCCGCCTGCCCGCTTGGTCGCTCGAACACCGTCGTGCCGGCCTGCCCGTCCAACGGGAACACCTTCACCTGAAACTGCGCGTTTCCGGAGACGGCGAAATCCAGGCGCAGCGGCGTCGCCTGAGGCAGCGCGAGCGGGTATTCCACCGCCGCCGCTTCGACTGTCTCGCGCAGTGACGGCGGCCGCCGCCCCAGGGTCATCCCGATGCCCTCGCGCCGTTCCCCGCCGCGCGCCAGCGTTCCGTACTGGAAAATCGAGCCGGCCTCAAAAACTTCGCGGCCCGCCAGACCCGCTTCGGCGCCGGTGTTGCTGATCTGGGCGCTCTCGCGGCGCACGGGCAGCCGCCACAGGCCCAGCGTGCCGCCCTTGGGGACCGGGACCGGCTTCCACTCCGCCGGCAGGCGCGGCCGGGGCAGGTCGGGAATCCTGGTTTGCAGGATGAGGATAGGATGCGCCGTGAGCTTCTGTCCCTGGTGCTCGAACTCCGCGTAGGCGTGCACCGGGTAATGCGCGTTGTGGGTGCCGGGCCCGAAGCTCAGCGTGAACTCGTGGCGCGCGCGGCCGCGCGGGCCCACGCGGAACGCCACCGGCGCGCCCGGCTCGACCCGCCAGCGGTCCGCCACCGCCACGCGCAGCGTGCCGGTGAGCGTCGCGTCACTGGAGTTCTGCAACATGACCGGCAGCGAAAAGGGCACGTCCGGCCGCGACAGCTCGACAAAGCCGCCGGCGCCGTATGCCCCCAGCGCGGGGGCCTGCATCCGGACGGTCAGCGGCCCCGCCGTGTCGCTGGGCGGATCATACGCCCGCGCCGCGGCGCAGATTACTATCAGCGCGAGGATCTTCCGCATGAGGACTGCCTCCTATGGCCCCCTCGTCTCGCCTTCCTTCTTCTCCGCGGCCTTGGGCACTTTCGGAGTCAAAAAGTCGGGCCGGGGATCGCCCCA
>VFZS01000615.1 GCA_016871095.1 Acidobacteriota bacterium | reverse complement strand
CCCGCGACTAGGGAGCATGAAAACCCTGGGACAGGCCGGGGTGTCCACGGGGGACACCCAAGCCTGTCCCGGGTTTTCAAGAGAGTTCAGTCTGACCCCCTCCTACTCCTGGAAGGGCAGGGGCAGGAAGTCGTAATCCAGGATCATCTTCTCGTAGAGGGCTTCCTTGAGCTCGCGCTCGGCGGCGGCGTGTTCGGGGCGGCCGGCCAGGTTGTCCAGCTCGTGGGGATCCTTCTCCAGGTCGTACAACTCGAAGATGGGCCTGGGATGCGTGAAGTATGCGCGCTCGAACTGCGGGGCCAGTGTGCCGGCCTGGTGGCCGGCCACCATCTGCTGCCAGCCCGGATCGTTGGCGCTGTCCACGGGGGAGTAGACCTGGTAGGGGGTGCAGTTGTAGATGAGCTTGTATCGCTGCGAGCGCGCGCAGCGGGCCAGGTCGAAGCTGCTGGAGCGGGTTTTCTCGTTGAAGGTAGAGCTGCCGTGCTGGCCGCGCTGGGCGAAGATGTGCTGACGGCCCTGGTAGGGCTGCCCCGACAGGAGCTTGAGGAAGCTGCGACCGGACATCTCCTTGGGCGCAGGCAGTCCGGCGGCTTCGAGCAGCGTGGGGGCCAGATCCTCTCCCGAGATCAGCTCGCTGGTGGTGGAGCCGGGCTTGATGCGGCCGGGCCAGCGGATGAGCAGGGGCACGTTGAGGCCGGGGTCGTAGAGCGAGCCCTTGCCGTGGGGGAAGGCCATGCCGTTATCGCCCATGAAGATGACGATGGTGTTGGAGGCGAAGCCGCGCTGCTGGAGGGCATCGAAGACCCACTGGCACTCCTCGTCCAGGCGCGACACCTCGTTGTAGTAGCGCGCCAGGTCCTCGCGGACGCCGGGCAAATCCGGGAGGAAGGGGGGCACGGGGACCTGCTTGGGGTCAATCGGCGGAGTCACGGCGTCCCGGTCCCAGACGTGGTGCGGGTCGTTGAAGTTGACCCACAGGAAGAAGGGCTTGCCGCGCGGGGCCTTGGAGAAGAACTCGTCGAGGCGGGCGACGGTCTGGTTGCGGGGCGATCCGCGGTCCAGGTAGTCGACGCGCTTGTCCCAGGTGACCATGGCGCGCCGGTCGAAGACGGACCGCATGAGCGGGCCGGGCTTGGCGGGGCCGTCCAAGTGGAAATTGCGGCGGCAGACGCCGGTGTAGTAACCGCCAGCGCGGAGCAGCTCGGGCAGGGTGATAACATCCGGTGGCAGTGGGGAGTTGAAGCGGGCAATGCGGGCGGCCACGGGGGAGCGGCCGGTCATCAGGGCGGCGCGCGAAGGGACACACTGCGGCGCGGACTGGAAGGCGCGGTCGCAACGGATGCCCTGGCGCGCGAAGCGGTCGAGATTGGGGGTGCGGACCACGGGGTCGCCGTACGCCCCCAGGATGAAAGCGGTGTGATCGTCGGAGAGCATCAACACGATGTTGGGGCGGGATTCGGCCGCGGGCAGGCGCGCGGCGGCGGTCAGGGCAGCGGCCAGGTGGCGTCGAGTGATTCCGGCAGGCATGGGGCCATTATAGGGCCTGGGCGGGCCGCGGCTCCGGGAGGGTACAATCGGAAGTTCGAGCCGTTGTCACCAGAACCAGCATTGACGCTATGAAGACGCCACTGACCGCAGCTTTGTGTTGCCTCGCCGGGTGGGGCGGGGCGACGGCGCAGACGTGGGAGCTATCGGCCTCGCGCATCTACCCGCGCATCAGCGGTTCGCCGCTGGGCTCCATCTCCGAGGAGGAGAAGAAAGACACCGACACGACGCTGAAGGGGCTGTACGGCTATGGTTTGCGGCTGACGCGGAACAGCAAGGGCTACTACGGCCACGAGATCGGTTTCAACTACAACTACGCGCGGGTCACGGCCAAGTACAGCACCAAGCAGGAAGGCAAAGTGGTCACTACGACGCTGCAAGACCGGATCCTGGTGCGGCAGGCCTACTACGACTTCCTGATGTACTGCATGCCCAACGGGGAGCGGTGGCGTCCGTATATCGCGCTGGGGGTGCAGGGCACCGACTACGCGGCGCCCAACCTGAGCCAGTGGCCCACTGCGAAATCGCGCAACTACGGGTTCAACTACGGGGGCGGGATCAAGTTCCGGCTGCTGCGGAACGCCTATCTGCGCCTGGATGTGCGCGACCACCTGGGCGGCAAGCCCTACGACCTGGATCGGGAAGACCAGATGAAGTTCGGGGGCCGGCTGCGGCTGTTGGAGGCCTCGGCCGGGATCAGCCTGGGGTTCTAGGCGTTCTGCCGCGCGGCGCTATAGCGACCAGCCTGCCCGGTAGGGCGGCTGGAGGTACTGGTTGGCCTCGGGGTCGTTGGTGAAGCGCGCGTTGGCGGCGTCCCAGAGCAGATCCTTGCCGGTGCGGATGGCTGCGACGCCCAGCAGCGCGGTTTCCGTCAGCAGGCTGCCGAAGTCGAAGTGACAGTGCGCGGGTGGCCCGCCTTTGCAGGCGGCGATCCACTCCTGGTAGTGCCCGGTGGTGCGAGGGGCCAGTCTGGGGGGCGGTTCGAGGGCCTTCATCTTCTCCTCAGGGAGCAGTCGCGGGCCGCCGGAGAAGCCGCTCAGCAGGACGCCCATGTTGCCGAGATAGAGGACGCCGTCGGAGCGCAGGGGCTCGCTGGGTGGCAGTTCGGGCGGGCGCGGGGGCTTGATGCCGCCGTCATACCAGGTCATGCGGAGCGGGGGCAGCCCTTCACGGGCAGGGAAGTCCCAGGTGACCAGGGAGGCCATGGGAGCGGACTCAGGGGTGGGCACGGCGCGCGGGCGCAAGCGGCCGCCCTCGGGAAACGTCTGCACGATGAAGGAAGAGCTGGCGTGCACGCGGGCGGGGTGGCCCAGCTTGAGCGCGCGAAATATGGTGTGAAAGGCGTGGCAGGCCATGTCGCCCAGGGCGCCGGTGCCGAAGTCCCACCAGCCGCGCCAGGAGAAGGGGTGATAGGCGGGATGGTAGGGGCGCGCGGGGGCGGGGCCCAGCCACAGGTCCCAATCCAGGGAGGCTGGCGCGGGCGGTGTCTCCTTAGGCCGCAGGCAGCCTTGAGGCCAGATGGGGCGGTTGGACCAGACGTGCACCTCGCGCACGGCTCCGATGGCGCCGCTCCAGATCCAGTCGCAGACGGCGGCGGAGGCTTCCGAGGCGCAGGACTGCACGCTCATCTGGGTGGCCACCTGAGCTTCGCGCGCGGCCCGGGCCAGGGCGCGGACCTCGGCCAGGGTGCGCGTGAGGGGCTTGGCGCAGTAGAGGTGCTTGCGCAGTTGCAGGGCGGCGATCCCCACCACGGCATGGGTGTGGTCGGGCGTGCCGATGATCACCGCGTCGATGTTCTTCTCGGTCTCGAGCAGCTTGCGGTAGTCGCGGTAGGTCCGGGCGGTGGGGTAGC
>VFZS01000614.1 GCA_016871095.1 Acidobacteriota bacterium | reverse complement strand
GGATGGAGAAGATGGGCGTCCCGCCGGCGGGCTTCCAGCCCTACCTGGGCGGCCACCTGCTGGCCTTCGACCTGAAGACCGGGCAGTTCGAGAGCCTGGGTGTGGCGCCCGATCGCGAGGGCATCATTACCTTCAATATGGATCCGGCACGTGGCCGCATGTACGGTCTCACCTGGCCCACCGGGTACTTCTTCCGCTACGACCTCGCCAAGCGGGAGTTGAAGAACCTGGGTAAGTTCTTCGAGCAGGGGGAGAATGGCAAGGGCGCCACTTACCGCACTATCTGCCGCTCGATTGCGGTGGATAGCGAGGATGGCTCGGCCTACTTCTCAGCCGGTGACGGGACGATTCACCGCTACCGCTACGAGCGCGACGCAGTCGATCCGGTGACGGGCGACAACCTCAAGAAGGACTACTTCGGCCTGTACGAGGTCACTTCCGCGGGTCACATGGCGTATAACTGGCGGCAGGTGTTCTGGCGGGCGGAGGACAAGGCCGTCTACGGCGTGCACGGCAACTCGGGGTACCTGTTCCGCTTCGAGCCGCGCGCCGAACGGGTGGAAGTGCTGGCGCGCATCACCTCGCAGCCCTCGCAGCGCGCCGGCATGTTCGACCAGTTCAGTTACGGCTACCTGGGATTCGCGCTGGGACCCGACCGGCGCACCATCTACTACCTGACCGGCGGGCCGGTTTACGAGGCCGGCCGGCGCGTGGCAGGCAAGGCCGAGACCGCCAAGGGGGAGTCCAAGGGCGTCGAGAACCTGCACCTGATCACATATGACATTCCCGCGGGCCGGTATACGGACCACGGACCGATCTTCTTCGAGAAGGGAGACCGCCCGGCGTACGTGAACTCGATCGCAGTGGGCAAGGACGGTTCGGTGTACGCGCTGACGCGGATCACCGAGGGCGGGCGCACGCGGACGGACCTGATGAGGATTCCGCCGGTGCCGCTGATCCGTGCGACGCCGTAGCTTCCTGCTGGCGCCCTGGGCAGCGGCCTCCGACTACTGCCCGAGCCCGGACGCGCGCGGCGGATGGCGGAGCCTCACCAGGCCGGCGGAGATCCGGCGCCGCGCGGGGATGGATGTCGAGGCCCTGGAAGAAGCGTTCCGGCTGGCCCAGCGCAGCACCAGGAACGGCGGGCTGGTGGTGGTCCGCCGCGGCTGGCTGGTGTTCGAGCGCTACTTCGGCCGCGGCCACCGCCAAGCCACGCCCAACCTGGCCTCCTGCGGCAAGTCCGTCACCAGCCTGGCGGTGGGCGCTCTGCTCGCGGAGCGGCCGGACCTTTTTCCCGACGGCCTCGACCAGAAGGTGTTCACGCCGCGCTACCTGCCCGAGATGGCTTTCCCCTTGAGCGATCCGCGCAAGGAGCACATCCGCCTGGGCCAGCTTCTGGCCATGAGCGCCGGCATTCGCGGCAACAACCCCGGCTCCGTGCGCGGGCAGCCGGTGCAACTGGAGCCCGCCGGCCCCGACGGCTGGCCCGCCATGGTGGACGAGATGGCGCTCGGCAAGACGGCAGGCGAGCGCAACGCGGTCACGCTGTGGTGCGATCCCGGCGGCGGATACTCCTACGCCACTGCTTCCATCCACATCGCTTCGATCGTGCTGCGCCACGTCACGGGCATGGAACTGGAGGCGTTCGTCGCGGCGCGCCTCGCCGGGCCGCTGGGCTGGAGCCGGTGGGGATATGGATACCGGACAGCGAAGCTGCGTCACACCCCGGGCGGCGGAGGCATCTGCTTGCGCGCTACCGACCTGCTGCGCTTCGCCTACCTCCTCCTGCGGGAAGGTCGCTGGGGCGGCCGCCAGCTCGTACCGGCCTCCTACGTGCGGCACTGCCGGAGACGCTCGCCCTTCAACCCGCACTTCCCCTACAGCTTGCAGTTCCAGTTGAACGCCGGGGACATTCCCGGCGCGCCGGAGGACGCCTTCTGGAAGTCCGGCTCGGGCGGGCACTGTTTCTACGTAGCGCCCTCGCTGGACCTGGCGGCGTTCAAACTGGGCGGCCGCGATGGCCAGTACGAGCCCGCGGACACGGGCCTGCCGCCCACGCCCTCAACCTCGCAGGCGGACCCCGCCTGGAAGCCTGCGCTCAGCGCCGAAGCAGCCGAGCGCGAGACACTGCGGCTGCTGGCGAGCGCGGTGCGCAGCGGCTGACTACTTCTTCGCCGGATAGCCCACCGTCTGGGCCAGAACGGCGCGCTGGTCGGGCCGGAGCTTCAGCGCCTTGGCCAGCCCCTCACGATCGACCATGCCCCGCACCACCGTGGCGAGTCCTTCCGAAGCGCAGAACAGGTAGACGTTCTGAGAGATGAAGCCGGTGTCGGTAGCCGAGTAGAAGATCTTGTTCTCGTCGGTGGACTTGCCCATCTTGGCGAAGTCCGCCACGTACACCAGATTCACGGGCGCCGTCGCCACGAAAGGCTGCTTGCCGGTGGCAGCGCGGACGTCCTCCTTGGCCACCGGTTGCAGGCTGTTGTTCTTGGCGTCGTAAAGGTAGGCCCCGTCGGCCGTGGTCACGTAGATGTCGATCTCCTGGCGGTTGGAGGCCGTGGGCGCGGTGCGCCGGCCGTCCGGGCGGTTGACTCCGAAAGCGGCCCACAGCAGATTGGAGAGCACCTGGGGGGACAGCTTCTCGGGGCTGAACTCGCGCCCGGTCTGACGCTCCTTGAGCGTCTGCATCAGGGGTTTGCCGCCTTCCATCTGCGGCTTGGGAAGCTGGATGGCGTCCTGCGCCGGGCACAGCAGGGCGCAGGCGAGCAACACGGGCAACATGAGACGTGGCTTTCGCATGGTTGACCTCCTCCGCATTGTAGTGCATCCGCCCGCGTCGCCGCCTCCCGTATTTGTGCATAATGATACGGGAACTGCCATGCGTCTCCACTCTCTGACTCTCTTTGCGATCCTGGGCATGCTCTGCGCGCATTCCTCCGCCGAGGTCAGCGTCGTCGTCAATACGCCCATGCCGCCGCCCGCCTGGGCGCTCATGGAGCGCGACCTGTTGCGCTTCAGCTCGCAGGCCTGCGAGCGCTTCGCCGAGAAGTATGTCGATGAGCGCGGTTACCTGCTCCACACGCCTCGCTGGGGGACCCTCGACGGCCCCGACGACGCCATCGAAACCTTCTGGAACTGGACGCTGCTGCATGCTCTGGGCGGATCGGACTCCGTCCTCCAGCTCTACAAGAAAGCCCAGGAGGGGCATTGGAGGCAGTACAACGAACTACGCACCAAGCTCACCGAGCTGGCCTCCAACGGCTCCTACTACAAGGAGTTCATCACCCAGTCGGACTGGTTCCACACCGGCGAGGGCATGCGGGCCTTCATGTTCCAGGGCCTCTCGGAGCCGCACAACGATCTGTACCGCCACCGCATGAAGCGCTTCGCCGGGATG
>VFZS01000613.1 GCA_016871095.1 Acidobacteriota bacterium | reverse complement strand
GAGGCCGGCGGCGCTGAAATCCCTGGAGGCGCGCCGGAGGATCGGCGAGGAGTACATCCGGCTGGCGTTGCCCTGCCCGTTTCTGGAAGCGGAGAGTTGTAGCATCTACCCGCACCGTCCGCTGGCTTGCCGTGAGTACCTGGTGACCTCGTCGGCGGAAGGTTGCCGCACACCTGGCCCGGAAACGATCCGCAAAGTGCCGCTGCCGGTGAAGTTCTCCGAGATCCTCTACACCTTTGGCGACGGCTTCGGCGCACAGTCGAGCCGCTGGCTGCCGCTGGTGCTGGCGCTGGACTGGACCGCGCGCCATGGGCGGGGCCAGCCCGTGTTCCCCGGCCCCCAGTTGTTCTCCAACTTCCTGACCCTGGTGTCGAAGGCGGCTAAGAAAGCCGAGGTCCAGCGGGCGGCGGGCTGAACTAGAATCATAGGTCACGCATGCGAGTTCTTCTGCTTGGCCTGGCCTGCTGGGCGGCCGCCCCGGCGGCGGAGCGTGTCACCTGCCCGGTAGTGGCTGACGCGCACGTCTACGCCACGCCCTGGAACTCGAACCGTCCCGACGACTCGGAGGCCTTCGACAACTTCGGCGCCACCCCCTACCTGACGGTGAAGGGCCGCGAGTACTTCGCGCTGCTGGCATTTGATTGCTCCGCCGCCAGAGGGCTCACGGTCGAGAAGGCCACGCTGCGCATACGGCGCAACGCCAACGCCGTGCCGCTTTCGACGGTGGGCGTCTCGACCATCAGCGGGAACGGCCCGTGGGCGGAGGGCACGCAGCGCGGCGGGCGCGCGCAGCCCGGCGCGGTCAACTACCACTTCGCGCGCACCGGGCAGCAGTCGTGGGCCTACGCTGGCTCCGACCTCAGCGACGTCACCTTCGGCCTGGGCGGCAGCCTGTACGCCTATCGCGGCCCGCGCGACGCGGGCGACGGCTGGTTCGAGATCGACCTCCCGCCGGTCATCGCGGCCGCGCTGGCGACCGGTGACCAGTTCGGCCTGGAGCTGACCGACGAAAAAGGCCAGGTGGGCGGCCGCCACAATTTCTCGAGCCGGGAAACCCAGTCGCCCCCGGTGCTGATCCTGGAGGGCAACCGCAGCGACCAGACCGCGCCCGGCGCGGTGCTCTCGCGCCAGGAGGGCGACATCATCGACAGCACCCCGGAGGAGGCCCGCCGGCTGGGGCGCACCATCTTGCGCCAGGGCAGCGTAGTGCTCCTGTTCGGCGGGGCGGGGGATGATGCGGGAGAGGGCATCGCCACGCGCTATGAAGTCCGCTACGGCGAGGACGCCGTCACCGCTGCGAGCTTCGCCTCGGCTACTCCGGTGCCGCGCTGGATGATGGATCCGCTGGCGCCGAAGCCGCATCCGCTGGCGACCGCCAACACCTTGCGCGACGAGGTGAGTGCGGTGGTGGAGGAGTTGAAGCCTGGGGCCCTTTACTACTTTGCCGCGCGCGCCATCGACGAGGCGGGCAACGCCGGACCGGTGTCGCCGCTGGGCCGCTACCGGGCGTATGCACGCGCGTACCCCGCACTCCCGTCCTCCACAAGCCACAAGCTACAGGCCACCAGCGGCGCCCGCCGGAGCAGTGCCGCCGCCTCTCCAGACATCTGGGCCGTGCCCGAGCTGGTGAAGATCCACCCCCAGACCGGCGCGCTGCTCGAACAGGAGGAAGCCCCGGATCACCGCCTGCGCAACGCCGTCTGGGACGCCTCCAGCGGCACGGTGCGCCTGAGCGGAGCGCGCAACGAGTTCGTCG
Organism: Acidobacteriota bacterium; assembly: GCA_016871095.1. Classification (GTDB taxonomy): domain Bacteria; phylum Acidobacteriota; class Terriglobia; order Bryobacterales; family Bryobacteraceae; genus VFZS01. The sequence goes on along the minus strand of VFZS01000613.1, from coordinate 1,644 downwards.
CGTTCCAGTTGGCCATCGAGAGCGATGAGCCGCTCAATGGGATCGAAGTCGCGGTCACGCAGCCGCTATTCACGGATTGCGCGCTGCCGGAGATCTTCCGGACGACCGGCACGGTGCAGCTTTTCCGCGAGTGGTTCATCCGCGACGACAAGCCCGACGAGAGCGGCGGCCCGTGGTACCCGGACGCGCTCGTCCCCTGGAGCGGCCCGGTGGATCTGCCCTCCCGGGACAACCCCGTGCCCGGACAGCGCGTGCAGCCCGTCTTCGTGGATGTCTACATCCCGCGCGACGCCGCGCCGGGCGTTCACACCGGGCGCGTGGCGGTCCGCGCGGGCGAGCAACTGAACCGTGAAATCACCATCGAAGTGGAGGTGTTGCCGCTCACGCTGCCCGACCGGCTGAACTTCGTGGTGGACCTGAACGCCTACGGCGGCGTGAACGCGGGCTACAACATCAGCCGCGGCACGCCGGCCTACCGCGCCCTGGTGCGCGCCTATCACCGCCTGGCGCACCTGAACCGCGCCAATCTCAACGTGCTGGGCTACTCGCACTCCGGCTCGGTCGAGCCTGACTACTCGCCGCCGCTGACCGGCCAAGGCAGCGACACCCGGGTCGCCGGTTGGGAGGATTGGGACGCGCACTTCGGCCCGCTGGTGGACGGCTCGGCGTTCGCGGATCTGCCGCGCGCCGGCGTGCCCGTCACGAACCTGTATCTGAACTTCCACGAGAACTGGCCCGGCGACCTGCGCGCCGACTACAAGTGGAACAACTATCCCATCCCCGCCACTACTGAGGAGTACCGCGCCCTGATCGCCCGCCACGGCCTGGAGGCCGGCCCCATCGAGGAAGGTTTTTCCGGAGGCTACCAGGACCGCTTCTCGGCGGTCGCCCGCCAGTTCGCCGAACACTTCCGCGAGCGCGGCTGGACCCAGACCCGCTACCAGGTCTACTTCAACAATAAGTACTTCTACAAGGACCCCGCCCAGGGCGCGCGCGGCGTTTCCTGGTGGCTGCTGGACGAGCCTAATCATCGCGACGACATCCGCGCGCTGAGCTTCTTCGGCGATCTGGCGAAGCGCTGGCTGGATGAGTACCCCGATGTCCCCATCGTGTGGCGCACCGACATCAGCTACATCGACTTCATGCGCGATCTGCTGGCGGGCCAGATCGACCTGAACTGCACCAGCCAGCGGTTCTTCAGCAAGAACCGCTACCTGATGGATCACCGTGACCGCTTCGGGAGGGACTTGTGGCATTACGCCTCGACCAACCACCCGCGGGAGTCGAACGCAGGCATGCGCGCCTGGTGCTGGCGGGTGTGGACGGCGGGCGGCGAGGGTCTGGTGCCGTGGAACACCGTGCGGGGCAGCGAGTCGTGGGAGCGCGCCGAGCCGCTCACCGTGTTCTACCCCGGCAGTAAGTTCGGCAAGAATGAGCCGTATGCCTCGCTGCGGCTGAAGGCCTTCCGGCGGGGCCAGCAGGATGTCGAGTACCTCATTCTGCTGGCCGCCAGGGAAGGGTGGGATCGCGAGGCCGTCAGCTACGCTGTGACGGAGGCCATGGATTTCGAAAAAGTCAAAGACGCGGACCTGGAGACCTTGCGCCAGCGCGTGGCGCGGGCTCTGGTGGAGCCGTAAGATGACA
>VFZS01000612.1 GCA_016871095.1 Acidobacteriota bacterium | reverse complement strand
TGAAGCCCGAACCGCGGGCCGTGAGCGTGTAATCGCCTTCCCGCAACTGGGCCAGCGTGTAAATGCCGCTTTCGTTGGACCGGGCCGACGTCTCAATGCCGGTTGCCACATGGCGCGCCTTCACAGTCACGCCGGGAATCACGGCGCCGGTGGCGTCGGTGACGGTCCCCGTGATGGTGGCAAATGTCGTTTGCCCCGCCGCCGCGCTGCTGAACAACAGCAGCAGGACGGCCAAAACGAGCGATTCTGCCCTCTTGCGCATAGATCACCCCTGTAGCCAAAACCTCAGTTCTCGACTCCCTGACAGTTAGAATATACCCTCGCTTTCGTTGGGAGTCAACCCCGCAATGCGGCTCTACCCGGATTCTCGGCTCGGCATCCTGGCCGCCCTGCGCCATGGTATTCTCTTTGCTGGATGTACAGCCGGCATCATCGCAAGGCGCGGGTGGTCTTCGGCCTGTTCGACGTGCTGCTGACGGCGCTGGCCTTCGAAGCCGCCTACCAGAGCCGGCAGTGGCTGCCTTTCGAGCGCATCTTCTACCTTACGGCTCCCGTCGCAGCGCTGCTGCTGGGTTTCGCCGTGGTGGTGTGGCTGCTGCTGGGGTTGTGGCTGAAGGTGTACGACCGGCTGGACGCGGGGCGTCCGCAGGTGGTGATCCGGGACAGCTTCCGGCAGTGCTTCCTGGGCGCGGTGGCGGTGGTGATCTTCCAGTACCTGCTGCGCCTGGACCTGAGCCGTCCGTTCCTGGTGCTGTTCGCGGGCTACAGTTGGATCTTCCTGAGCGTCTTCCGGCTGGCGGCCAGCGGCATCACCGGAGTGGTCCGGCGGGAGCTGAGCGCTCCGCACTACGTGATGGTGGTGGGACTTGGAGAGCGGGCGCGGCGGCTGGGCGAGACCCTGGAGCGCTCCCGCAAGTATGGTGTGCGGCTGGCCGGGTTTGTGGCCGAGGAGCCGGGCGCGGCGCCGGAGCGGATCCGGCTGGAAGGCGAACACCCGGTGTACCCCCTCAGCGAGCTGCGCGGACTGTTGCGGCGGCAGGTGATCGACGAGATCATCTTCGCCGTGGACAGCCGGCGCCTGCCGGAGATGGAAGAGATGCTGGTGCTGTGCGACGAGGAAGGCGTGCGCACGCGGGTGGCGGTGGATTTCTTCCCGCACGTGAACAGCGAGGTGTACCTGGACCGGCTGGGCGCCACGCCGCTGCTCACTTTCGCTGCGGCGCCGCATGACGAAGTCCGACTGCTGGTCAAGCGCTCGATCGACGTAATGATTGCGGCGCTGGGTCTGTTGCTGCTGGCACCCTTCCTGGCCCTGATTGTCGTGCTGATCCGGCTGACCTCGCCGGGCCCGGCCGTGTTCCGCCAGGAGCGCTGCGGGCTGAACGGGCGGCGCTTCACGCTGTACAAGTTCCGTTCCATGGTGCGGAACGCGGAGGAGCTGAAGGCGTCCCTGGAGGCGCTGAACCTCAAGAACACGGCCTTCAAGATCCGCAACGATCCCCGGCTGACGCCGCTGGGGCGGATAATGCGGAAGTTCTCCATCGACGAGCTGCCCCAACTGTGGAACGTGCTGAAGGGGGACATGTCACTGGTGGGTCCGCGGCCGGCGGTTCCGGCGGAGGTGGAGCGCTACAGCGGGTGGCAGCGGCGGCGGCTGCGGATGCGTCCGGGAATGACCTGCCTGTGGGCCCTGAAAGGGCGGGACCACATGGACTTCGACACCTGGATGAAGATGGACATGCACTACATGGACAACTGGTCACTGGCGCTGGACTGGAAGGTGTTGCTGCTCACCGTCCCCAAGGTGCTGACCGGGAAAGGGGCCTACTAGCCATGCATCTGGTGCCTATGCAGGAGGAAGTGATCGAGTTGCTGCGCCAGACGGGCGCGCTGCGGGACGGGCATTTCGTTTACCCCAACGGCATTCACGCCAACGAGTACTTGCAGGTGGCGCTGGCCATGCGCTACTACCAGAACGCCAAGACGCTGAGCGTGGGCCTGAGCCGCTTGCTGCGCGCCAACACCGAGATCCGGGCGGCGGTTCCGGAGTTGTCCATCGTGACCCCGGCTACGGGCGGGTTGCCGGTGGCCTTCGGGGTGTGCGAGGCGCTGCGGGCGCACCAGGTGTACTGGGCGGAGGCCGAGGAAGGCTCCAGCGAGCTGAGCTTCCGGCAGTACCTGGAGCAGGTGCCCGGCGAGAAGGTGGTCCTGGTGGACGACATCCTGCGCACGGGACGCAAGCTGGGCGAGTTGAAAGCCCTCTTGGAGGCCAACGGGGCGCAGGTGATGGCACTGGCGGTGGTGGTCTACCAGCCCACGCCCAAAACGCCCGATTTCAGCCCGCTGCCGCTGTACCACCTGGCCAAGATGGAGGCTACCTACTACGCCGACGCGGCGAGCTGCGCGCTGTGCCAGCGCGGCGTGCCGTACGAGCTGGTGAGGGTTTAAGAGGCTCGGCAGCGTATTGCCTGGAGTGAGTTGCCGGGACCGCTCCCTTACGGTCGCGGCTCAGGGGTTGCGCTGGGTGCGAATCCGAGCTGCTTCAGGTGTTTCCAGGTCATCGCCAGGGGCAGCCCCACCACGTTGAAGTAGCAGCCTTCGATGCGGTCGATGAACTTCGAGGCCAGACCCTGGATGCCGTAAGCGCCGGCCTTGTCCATAGGCTCGCCGCTGGCCACGCAGGCGCAAATCTCCTCTTCGCTGAGGGGCACGAAGCGGACAGTAGTGGTCTCGGCATCACAGATCACGTGGAGCCCCCGGCGCAGGCAGATGCCGGTGACGACCTGGTGTTCACGTCCGGAGAGCAGGCGCAGCATGAGCGCGGCGCCGGCGTGGTCGCGTGGCTTACCCAGGATCTGCCCATCCACCACGACCACAGTGTCGGCGCCCAGCACCACGTCGGTGGGAGCCGCGCTCACCGCCTCGGCCTTGGCGCGCGCCAGGCGCTGCACGTGAGCGAACGGGTCTTCGCCCGGCCAGACGTCCTCCTCCACGTCCGCGGGAATAACAACGATGAAGCTCAGACCGGCCTGCCGCAGCAGATCCTGCCGCCGGGGCGAGTGCGAGGCCAGCACCAGCACAGGGGGGAACCTCATCGCGGCTTCGACGCCGGACGCCAGGCGAAGTCCCACACCTGGACGTTGCCCTTGGAGAGGGTGTACTCCACGACCGCGTACTCACCCGGCTCCAGCGGCTGGACCGGCCAGATCAGGTAGAGGCGCTCGCCGACCTGCCGGCGGAAGACCTCGATGTCCTGCTGCTCCTCGATAAGCTCCTTGGTGACGGGGATGATGGTCCACTTTTGGACCAGGCGGGCGCCCTTCCTGACCTCCAGCCGGATGATTCCGAAGCGCTCGTCTTCGGCCAGCCGGATGTAGAACTCCGGCCGGTCGCTGAGCACGA
>VFZS01000611.1 GCA_016871095.1 Acidobacteriota bacterium | reverse complement strand
TGCTGGTCGAGACCGTCGTCTCGCGCGGCGAGTTCCTCACCTCCTACACCCCCTACCAGGCCGAGATCTCGCAAGGCACCCTCACCGCCATCTTCGAGTTCCAGACCATGCTGTGCCAGTTGACCGGTATGGACGCGGCCAACGCCTCGATGTACGACGGCTCGACCGCCGCCGCCGAGGCCGCCCTGATGGCCGCGCGCATCACCGGCCGCCAGGGCGTGGTCGTGGCGCGCACCGTCCATCCCGAGTACCGCCAGGTGCTCGACACCTACGCCCGCAACCGCGTGCTGGAGGTCGCCGCCTGCGGATACTCCCCCGAAACCGGCCGCGTGGACCTGGACGGACTCTCGCGCGCCGTGAATGACCAGACCGCCGCGGTCATCGTTCAGTCACCCAACTTCTTCGGCCTCCTCGAGGATGTTGACGCCGCCGCCGAGGTGGCCCACCGCCACGGCGCGCTCCTGATCAGCGTCTTTACTGAGGCAGTGGCCCTCGGCCTGCTGGCCCCGCCTGCGGGAGCCGACATCGTGGCCGGAGAGCTGCAATCCTTCGCCCTCGCCCCCAGCTTTGGCGGCCCCTACGCCGGGCTGCTGGCCACCCGAGAGCGTTACATGCGCCAGTTGCCCGGCCGCCTGGTGGGCGAGACCAAGGACGTCCGCGGCAACCGCGCCTACTGCCTCACCCTGGCCGCCCGCGAGCAGCACATCCGCCGCGAGAAGGCCACCTCCAACATCTGCACCAACCAGGCCCTGGTGGCCCTCATGGCCACCGTCTTCATGACCGTCTACGGCAAGCAGGGCCTGCGCGAGCTCGCCGCGCAGAACCTGGCCAAGGCCCACTACCTGGCCGGCAAGCTCCCGCTGCGCTTCTGCGGGCCGTTCTTCAATGAATTCGTGGCCCAGGCGCGCGGCCGCTCCCCCGATGCCCTGAATCAGGCGGTCCTGGAACGCAACATCATAGGCGGCCTGCCGCTCGGCCGCTTCTATCCGGAGCTGGAGGATTGCCTGCTCCTGTGCGCCACCGAAACCAGCCCGCGCGCCGCCATGGACGCCGTGGCCGAGGAGTTTGGCCATGGGTGAGCGCATCCGCAAGGTCCGCGGCCACGTCAGCCAGAACGAGCCGCTCCTGTTCGAGCTGAGCTCCCCGGGCAAGAAGGCCTGCCAGTTGCCGCCGCTGGACGTGCCCTCCGTGGACCCCGCCGCCGTGCTCGGCCCCGCGCACGTCCGCGGCGAAATCGAGGGCTTCCCCGAGGTCAGCGAGGTCGAGGCCATCCGCCACTTCTCGCGCCTCGCCTCCTGGAACTACGCCATCGACCTGGGCATGTACCCGCTGGGCTCCTGCACCATGAAGTACAACCCGCGGATCAACGAGAAGATGGCCGCCCTCGAAGGCCTGGCGCTGGCACATCCTTATCAGCCCGAGCCCCTGGCCCGGGGCGCGCTCGAGATCATGGCCCGCCTCGAAGCCGCCCTCGCCGAGATCACCGGCATGGACGCGGTCTCGCTCCAGCCCGCCGCCGGCGCGCACGGCGAGCTGCTGGGCCTCCTCCTCATCCGGGCCTGCCTGGAAGCCCGCGGTGATCCGCGCAAGAAGATACTCATTCCCGATTCCGCCCACGGCACCAACCCCGCCACCGCCGCCATGGCCGGCTACAGCGTCGAGAACCTGCGCTCGAACCCGCGCGGCATGCTCGATGTCGAGAACCTGGCCCGCGTAGTCGATGCCGGCGTGGCCGCTCTGATGATCACCAACCCCAACACGCTGGGGGTCTTCGAGGAGAACATCCGCCGCATCGCGGACCTCCTGCACGAGCGCGGCGCTCTGCTCTACCTGGACGGCGCTAACATGAACGCGCTGGTGGGCCTCACCCGGCCCGGCGACACCGGCGTGGACGTCATGCACCTGAACCTGCACAAGACCTTCTCGACGCCCCACGGCGGCGGCGGGCCGGGCAGCGGGCCGGTGGCCGTCATGCGGCCACTCGAGCCGTTCCTCCCGGTGCCGCGCCTGAAGCGCACGCCCGCCGGCTGGGCCTTCGATTACGACCGTCCCCGCTCCATCGGACGCGTGCGCGCCTTCTACGGCAACTTCGGCGTCCTGGTCCGGGCGCTGGCTTACATCCTGGCCTGCGGCGCGGACGGCCTCCGCCAGGCCACCCTGGATGCGGTGCTCAACGCCAACTACGTCCGGCAAGCCCTTCTGCCGCACTACGAGCTGCCGCATCAGGCCCCCTCCATGCACGAGTGCGTCTTCAGCGACGCCCGCCAGGCCCGCCGCGGCGTCCGCACCATGGACATCGCCAAGCGCTTGCTCGACTACGGCTTCCACCCTTACACCGTCAGCTTCCCGCTCATCGTCCCCGGGGCCATGATGATCGAGCCGACCGAGAGCGAGAGCAAGCGGGAACTGGACCTGTTCATCGACGCGCTGATCGCCATCGCACGGGAAACGGAGGAAAAACCCGAGCTGGTGCTCCAGGCCCCTCATAGCACCCGCACGGCCCGCGTCGATGAGGTAACCGCCGCCCGCAAGCCCGTCCTGCGCTGGCGGCCTTCCCCGCCCTGACGGCTGGTGTCCTGTTCCGCCATGTGGCACGCCATGCGATATAGTGGGACAGGCCTTCAGCCTGTCGGCGCCGCGCGTTCCCATCGTCAGGGAGCCGGCGGAACAGGACACTGACCCATGTGCCTGCGCCTGCTGCTCGTCGTGGCACTGGTCCTGGCCCTGCGCCTGCCTTTCCTTGACCAGGCCATTCAGGGTGACGACGTTTACTACCTGGCTGGCGCGCAGCACGCCCAGATCGACCCGCTCCATCCCAACCACGCCCGCTACCCCTTCCTGGGGCAGGTGGTGGACATGCGCGGTCACCCCCACCCGCCCCTCAACACCTGGGTCCTGGCCCTGTTGCTGGCGCTTATGGGCGATGTCTACGAAGTCCCCTACCACGCCGCCTACATCGTCTTCTCACTCGTCGCCGCGCTCGCCATGTGGTCACTGGCGCGGCGCTTCTCTCCGCAGCCGCTGGCCGCCACGCTGCTGTTCCTGGCGGCGCCGGCCTTCGTGGTGAACGGCAACTCGCTCGAAGCCGATCTGCCCTTGCTGGCCTGCTGGATGGCCGCCGTGGCGCTGTTTGTGAAGGCCGTGGACGAGCGTTCCGCGCGCTGGCTCCTGGTTGCCGCCGTGCCGCTGGCGCTGGCGGGATTGGCGGCCTATCAGGCGGTGCTGATCGTCCCAGTGCTGTGGCTGTACCTGTGGTGGCGCGCCCGCGAGTGGCGTCCCGCCTGGCTGGCCGCCGCGACACCCCTACTGGCGCTGGCCCTGTGGCAGCTTTATGAGCGCCTTTGCACCGGCGCTCTCCCCGCCTCGGTGCTGGCCGGCTACCTGCACGGCTACGGCTTTCAGGCTTT
>VFZS01000610.1 GCA_016871095.1 Acidobacteriota bacterium | reverse complement strand
TGCACGAGATGTGGCTGCGGCTGTCCGGCGAGGAGTACTTCGGCTCGAGACTCCACCACCGCGACGTGGCGGGTGTGGCGCTGCGGCGGCTGGAGCGGGACCTGGAGGGCGAGCGGCAGGCCGAGGTCATCGACGAAATGCGCCGCGAGCTGCGGAAGTAGGCCGCTGTGCGCGGCGACCACTCGCTGCCCAGGGGGCACCCACTCGTGGCTCGGTTAGAGGCGCGAATGCCGTGACCGAGCCGCGACCGTCAGGGAGCGGTCGCGCACCCGGTTCGCTGGCGGCGTCTAGCTCCGCAGGCCGGCCAGCGCGCGGAAGAAATCCGGATACGAGACGGCGGCCGCCTCCGCGCCGCTCACCGTAGATTCGCCGTCCGCCGCCAGCGCCGCCACCGCCGCCGCCATGGCGATGCGGTGATCGCCGAAGGAATCCAGCTCCGCGGCGTGGAAGCGCTGCCCGCCAGAAACGTGAAAACCGTCGGGATGCACCTCGATAGCCACGCCCATGCGCTGGAGGTTTTCGGCCAAAGTGGCGATGCGGTCGGTCTCCTTGACGCGCAACTCCGCGGCGTCGCGGACGGTGAGACCTTGCTCGCTGGCCGCGCCCAACACCGCGAGCACGGGAATCTCGTCGATCAGCGCGGCGGCGAGGGCCTTCTCGATCAGTCCGCCCCGGACCCGCGAGTGGCGCACCACAAGGTCGCCCACCAGTTCGCCGGCGCGCTGCGCGAGGCGGGGGATGCGTATGTCGGCGCCCATCCCGGTGAGGAAGTCCAGCAGCGCCGCGCGGGTGGGATTCAGCCCCACCTGCTCGAGCACCAGCTCGGAGCCTTCGACTAACAGCGCCGCCACCAGGAAGAAGGCCGCTGCGGAAAGATCGCCCGGCACCTCCAGTTCCCGGGCCCGGAGGCGGGCGGGCCCCCGCACCGCGATCACCCCTTCACGCACCTCGATGTCCGCTCCGAACTCCCGGACCGCGAGTTCGGTGTGGTCGCGAGTGGGGACCGGCTGGCGCACCGTAGTGACTCCCTCGGCGTACAGACCCGCAAACAGGACGCAAGTCTTGACCTGGGCGCTGGCCACCGGCAGCGTGTAGTCGATGGGATGCAGCTTGCCGCCACGGATCTCGAGCGGCGGGTACCTGCCCTCGCGCGCCCGAATCGAAGCCCCCATGGCCTCCAGCGGGCGCATGATCCGCTCCATGGGCCGCCGCGAGAGCGACTCGTCCCCCGTGATCCGCGTGGTGAAAGGCTGCGCCGCCAGGATGCCGGAGAGCATGCGGATCGTGGATCCGGAGTTGCCAGCGTCCAGCAGGCCGACGGGCTCCTCGAGGCCGTAGCCCCCGATTGTCAGCTCGTTGCCCTCGTGGGCTGAGGGAACGCCCAGCCCGTGCAGGCACTCCAGCGTCGAGTTGCAGTCCGCGTTGATGGCGTAGTTGCGGATCAGCGTGGTCCCCTCGGCGATGGCGCCCAGCATGGCGTAGCGGTGGGAGATGGACTTGTCGCCGGGCAAGCGCATGCGGCCGCGCAAGCGAGAGGCGGGAGTGATGCGTTCAGTCACGAGAGATCCTCATACGGCGCGGCTACTCCACGGGATACGGCCCGGGACGGGCCACCATCAGATCGCGGCCCGAGCCGTCCACCGCCTCGATGATGACTTCCACGGCCCGGGCGTGGTCCTTAATCTGCCAGTTAAACTCGCTCTCCTCACCGGGTGACAGAAGTCCCTCTGCGACCGTGCCTCGCTGGGTAGTGATGACCTGGCCGTCGGTGGTCCGAAAGTGAAAGATCAGGGTGAGTTTGGCCAGGGCCCGGGAGCCGCTGTTGAGTACCCGGCCATCCACGGTGATGACGCGCTCGGAGCGGTGGCAGCTCACCTCGACCACCCGCACGTCCGGCGGGCGGGGCGCCTTGCGTTTCTGGGCGCCGCCACACCACAATGGTGCGAGCGCCGCAAGAAGGACCAACGCGCGCCGCATGAGGATCTAGTTTAGCAAGGAGCCCGACCAATATGAACCGACGCCAGTGGATGATGGGATCGCTGCTCGCCCCGGCGGCGCGCGCCGTCCCCGCCCAGGCAGGGCCTAAGAACATCGTCATCGCCAGCTCGAACGGGGCGCGTGCCTGCGCGCGCGCCCGCGAGATGCTGGAGGCGGGCGGGGACACCCTCGAGGCGGTCATCGCCGGGGTAAACATCAATGAGGAAGATCCCGAGGACAACTCGGTGGGCTACGGCGGGCTGCCCAATGAAGAGGGCGTGGTGGAGTTGGATGCCAGCGTCATGCACGGCCCCACCCGCCGCTGCGGGGCGGTGGCTGCGCTGCGCAACATCAAGACGCCCTCGAAGGTGGCCCGGCTGGTGATGGAGCAGACCGACCACATAATGCTGGTCGGAGAGGGCGCCCTGCGCTTTGCCAGAGCCATGGGGTTCCAGGAGGAGAACCTGCTGACCGAGAAGTCGCGGCTGGCCTGGCTGGTGTGGAAGCGGTCGCTCAGAGACCCGCGCGGGCACGGCAACTGGGGAGAGGGACTGTCGGCGCCGGCGAAGAAGCCAGCGGCCTGGCTGCGCGAGCAGTTCCCGAAGGCGGACGAGGCGCTGCTGGCCTGGGCCTGGGAGGTAGCTCTCCATCCCCCGTCGGGCACCATCAACTGCCTGGCGCTGAACGCCAAGGGCGAGATGTCGGGAGTGACCACCACCAGCGGGCTGGCCTGGAAGATCCCGGGCCGCGTGGGCGATTCACCCATCCTGGGCGCGGGCCTGTGGGTGGATCAGGACGTAGGGGCGGCCGGCTCGACCGGCCGCGGCGAGGAGAACATCCGGGTGGCCGGGGCGCACACCATCGTCGAGAACATGCGGCAGGGTATGCCGCCGCGCGAGGCCTGCCTGGACGCCCTCAAGCGGGTGGCGCGCAATTTCTCCGGCGACCGGAGCAAGCTCGTGCAATTCGACCTGAGCTTCTATGCTCTGCGCAAGGACGGCGCCTACGCCGGGGCCTCTTTGTGGGCCGGCGCGACGCGCCAGGGCAAGCTGGCGCCGCGCCGCTTCGCGGTCAACGACGGCGGGCAAAGCCGCCTGGAGGGGTGCGCGTACCTGTTCGAGCGGAAGCCGGAGTAGCGGGGCAGCTCGCCCACGCAGGCTGGCGTGGCTGAGCCTCCGGGCAGGCTGCTTAGGCCAAATGCGGTCCGCTTAGGCACAGACCCCTCGCTCACGCTCGTGGCTCTGCTGCATTCCCCTCAGGTTCGCGAGTCGTAGCCGAGCCGCGAGCGTCAGCGAGCGGTCGGGATTGCGCCAAGTGAACAACATTGCACTCAAGCCGGCTCGGCCGCCAGCATGGCCAGGGCGATGGAGCGCAGCTTGGTGTCGGGCGTTTCGGCGCGCGACAGCAGGATCAGCGGGACCTTGGCACCCA
>VFZS01000609.1 GCA_016871095.1 Acidobacteriota bacterium | reverse complement strand
TAGCCATCTACGAGCACTACCGGCCGGAGAGCATGGAGGACGCGATTCCGTCCACGCTGGAGGGACGGCTGGTATCGCTGGCCGACAAGCTGGACGCGCTCCAAGGCTGCTTCGCGCAGGGCATGATTCCCAGCGGATCGCGCGATCCGTTCGCGCTGCGCCGCGCCGCGCAAGGCGTGGTGAGGGTTTTGGTCGAGGGCGAGCTGGCGCTGCCGCTGAAGAAGCTGCTGGCTGGGGACCAGGCCCTGGCGGAGTTCTTCGCGGACCGCCTGCGGTACTACTTCCGCGATGTGCGCGGCTTCCGCTACGACGAAGTCAATGCGGTGCTGGCCGCGGGCTGGGACGATCTGAGCGACCTCGCCAGCCGGCTGGCGGCGCTTCAGCAGGTCCGGCCCACGGAGAACTTCGAGCCGCTGGCCGCCAGCTTCAAGCGCATCCAGAACATCCTGCGCCAGGCCGGAGTAGCACCGGCTTCAGCCGGTGTAGTTGACACTACGCTGCTCGAGCCTGGCGCGGAGCGAGAGCTGCGGGAGGGCTTCCTGGCGGCGCGGGTCAGCGGGCGGCTGATCGGGCAACACGATTACACCATGGCTCTGGAGCGCATCGCCGCGTTGCGGCCGCGGGTGGACAAGTTCTTTGATGAAGTGCTGGTGAACGCCCCGGATGCGCGCATCCGCGCCAACCGGCTCACCCTGTTAGGGAACCTGTTGAGTGAGTTTTCGGCCATCGCCGATTTCTCGGAGATTGTCACTACCGAATAGGAGAAGGACTGACTGCTATGACCAAGTACGTCTACGCCTTCGGCGAAGGAACCGCCGACGGCGATGGGAAGATGAAGGACCTGTTGGGCGGCAAGGGCGCCGGGCTGGCGGAGATGTCACGCTCCGGAGCGCCGGTCCCGCCCGGGTTCACCATTACCACCGAAGTCTGCGGCATCTACTTCAACAACCACAACCAGGTGCCGGCGGAAGTTGACGCGCAGATCGGACGGGCCCTGGCGCAGCTCGAGCAGCGCATGGGGCAGAAGCTGGGCGACACGGGAAACCCGCTGCTGGTGAGCGTGCGCTCGGGCGCCAAGTTCTCCATGCCCGGCATGATGGACACCATTCTCAACCTGGGCATGAACGACCGGACGGTGGGGGCCATCGAGGCCAAGAGCGGCAACCCGCGCTTCGCCTACGACTGCTACCGCCGCTTCATCCAGATGTTCGGCAACGTCGTGCTGGAGATCCCCAAGGCGGAATTCGAGCACATCTTCGACGGGCGCAAGAAGAAGGTCAAGGCCGCGCTGGACACCGACCTGACGGCCGAGGATTTGAAGGCGGTCATCGCCGACTACAAGAGGCTGGTGGAGAAGAAGACCGGCCAGGCCTTCCCGCAGGACGCCCGCCAGCAGCTCGCCATGGCGCGCGACGCGGTGTTCCGCTCCTGGCATAACCCCCGCGCCACCCACTATCGCCGGATGAACAAGATCGCCGAGGACCTGGGCACCGCGGTCAACGTGCAGGCCATGGTGTTCGGCAACCTGGGCGAGACCTCGGCCACTGGCGTGGGCTTCACCCGCAACCCGGCCACCGGCGGCAAGGAATTCTACGGCGAGTTTCTGATCAACGCCCAGGGCGAGGACGTGGTGTCGGGCGTTCGCACGCCCGTGCCCATCGCCGAACTGAAGGCCATTATGCCTGAGGTATACGAGCAGCTCGTCCGCATCACCGCCGGCCTGGAGCGCCACTACCGCGACGTGCAGGACTTCGAGTTCACCATCCAGGAAGGCAAGCTGTACATGCTCCAGACCCGCAACGGCAAGCGCACCGGCCCGGCCGCGGTGAGGATCGCCGTGGACATGGTGAACGAGAACCTGATCTCCAAGCAGGAAGCCGTGCTGCGCGTGGACCCGCAGCAGCTCGACCAGCTTCTGCACCCGCTGATCGCTCCCGAGTCGCGCAAGGATCTTCAGAAGATCGCCACCGGCCTGCCGGCCTCGCCGGGCGCGGCGGTGGGCCGCGTGGTGTTCACCGCCGATCACGCCGTCCAAGCCGCCCCCTCCGGCCCCGTGATCCTGGTGCGCTCCGAGACCGTGCCCGACGACATTCACGGCATGGAAGTGGCCAAGGGCATTCTCACCTCGCGGGGCGGCATGACCTCCCACGCGGCGGTGGTGGCGCGCGGCATGGGCATCCCGTGCGTGGCCGGCGCCGGCGCGGTGGACGTGCAGGAGCACAAGAAGCAGATGAGCGTCAAGGTGGACGGCAAGATCGTGACTCTCAAGGAGTACGACTGGCTGTCGCTGGACGGCTCCTTGGGCGAGGTCTTCGCCGGGCAGGCCAAGACCGTCGAGCCGGATCCCAGCTCCGGCGCCCTGGCCAGCTTCATGGGCTGGGCGGACGAGTTCCGCGGATCGTTCGGCGTGCGCGCTAACGCCGACATCCCGCGCGACGCCAAGGTGGCCCGCCGCTTCGGCGCCGAGGGCATCGGGTTGTGCCGCACCGAGCACATGTTCTTCGCCCCGGACCGCATCGAGCACATGCAGGCCATGATCCTGGCCGAGGACGAGAAGAGCCGCCGCAAGGCCCTGGCCAAGCTGCTGCCCATGCAGCGCAAGGATTTCGCCGGGCTCTTCAAAGCCATGGACGGATTCCCGGTCATCATCCGCACGCTGGATCCGCCGTTGCACGAGTTCCTGCCCAAGCGCGAGCAGTTGATGGTGGACATCGCCAGGCTGCCCCACACCGACGCCAAGGGCAAGAAGGAAATGGCCGAGCGCTACGGCTGCACGGTGGGTGAGCTGAAGAAGAAGATGCCGGCGCTGCTCAAGCGGGTCGAGGAGCTGCACGAGTTCAATCCCATGCTGGGGTTGCGCGGCTGCCGCCTGGGGATTCTCTATCCGGAGATCACCGAGGTGCAGGCGCGGGCCATCTTCGAGGCCGTGGTGCAGGTGGCCAGGAAGGGCGTGCACGTGATCCCCGAGGTGATGATCCCGCTCACGGGCAACGTGGCCGAGCTGGCGCACCAGCGCGCCATCGTGGTGAAGATCGCCGAAGAGGTGCTGGGCAAGGCCGGTCTCAAGGACCAGAAGTACATGGTCGGGACCATGATCGAGATTCCGCGCGCCGCCCTCACCGCCGACGAGGTGGCGCGGGAGGCGGACTTCTTCAGCTACGGGACCAACGACCTGACGCAGACGGCGCTGGGCATCTCGCGGGACGACTACGTGAGGTTTTCGCGGGCCTACGAGGATCTGAAGATCTTCAAGGCCGACCCGTTCGCGGTGCTGGACCAGGAAGGCGTGGGCAAGCTGGTGGATATGGGCATCAAGCTGGGCCGGCAGACCCGCCCGGACCTGGAAGTGGGCATCTGCGGCGAGCACGGCGGCGAGCCCAGCTCGGTGGAGTTCTGCTACCGGGTGGGGATGGACTACGTGTCCT
>VFZS01000608.1 GCA_016871095.1 Acidobacteriota bacterium | reverse complement strand
CGTGCCCCTGCCGGTCTTCCCGCGCGACGAACTGGCGCGCTACCTGGAATCACGTTAGCCGGGGGGCGAGGTCCGCGGAGGGCTGCCAGAATCAGAGCAGCTTGCGGAATTGCTCCAGGGTGAGCCCGGCATCCCGCACAATGCCAGCCATGGTGTAGGCATTGACGGGATTCCCGCGCGGGATCGTGAGTATCCGGGCGCCGTCCGACATGACAATGTGTCTGCCCTGGCGAACGATACGAAAACCAGCTTTCTGTAGTGCCCGGACTGCTTCGAGATGCGGAATACCCGGCAGCTTAGGCACGGTCACACGAGGACGGTGACTTCCCGAACCTCGGCGTCCGCGGCCAACTCGCCTGCCGCGGCGAGGTATTCACGTATGGCGTCCTGGATATTCTCCAACGCCTCCTGCTCGGTGGACCCTTCGGACCAACATCCGGGCAAACCTGGGCACGATACGCTGTAGCCTTCTTCGCTCCGGCGGAGCGCCACCTTGTAGGTCATCGCCGCACTCCACAGCCATTATATAGTGACGCTGGGCCCGGTGGCAGCGGCGAAGAGCCGGTAGCCGCGGTCCGGAGGGAACCAGCGCGCCAGCAGCTCGAGGCGGCGGCGAAGTTGCGGCGCGGGCAGGTGCTCGGGACCGATGCGCACCGTCACGTCGTGCCACAGGCAGTGCACGTACTCGGCCGCGGTGGCGGCGAAGGAAGCCCGCGCATAATCCTGTAAACGGCGCCGGCTGCGAGCGGCCAGGCGTCCACTCAGGAGGCGGCGTTTCGCCGCGAGGGCCTCCTCGTCGATCTCGCCCGCGACGCAGGCGAAGACCTCGTCGCACAGCAGTATCAGGTAGGTGGAGCTCTCGGCCGGCGCCAACTGCCCCCACAGGGCCTGCCCCAGGCACACGAGCAACTCCATGGCCGCGTCGTGCAGCTCGACGCCGTCGCAGGCCACGGCGATCTCCAGCCCGGCCTCACCCTCGGTCCACTGCGACGCCTGTTCGGGGCCCTCGAGGCGCTCGAGGAGCCGGATGCGGCAAGGCTTCAGGCGCGCGGCCAGGGCGCGCGGGACCGCTCGCACCGCCGGACGGACGAAACCGTCGGCCAGTTCCACGGGCAGGCCGGGCGCCGCCTCGAGCCGCCAGC
Organism: Acidobacteriota bacterium; assembly: GCA_016871095.1. GTDB lineage: Bacteria > Acidobacteriota > Terriglobia > Bryobacterales > Bryobacteraceae > VFZS01. The sequence continues at coordinate 2,294 of VFZS01000608.1, read as the reverse complement.
CGTGGGCCAGCCGGGATGGGCCGCACTGCGCCCGCCGCACGCTCACACTGCTATCATCGCGCATGTGAGGATGCGTCCATTGTGGCTGGTGTGGGCGACTGTGTTGCTGGCGGCAACGCTGGCCGCCAGTGAGGCGCCGCGGATCGTCGCCCGTAAGGTCAGCGTTCGTCCCGGCGAGACGATTCAGGCGCCCATCCCTTTCCGCGCCGTAGGCGTGCTCTGGCGCGGCGACGCTTCCCCGCGTGTGCGGGCTTCCGTGGACGGCGCCGCCTGGACCGAGTGGCGCGAAGCTCGCGTCGAGAACGACCTGGGAGACCGGTTCAGCAGCGAGGTGATCTTTTTCGGCGCTCTCCTGCGGAATCTGGAAGTCGAGTCCCGGGCCTCGGAGGTGGAGGTCGTCTTCATTGACCCGGGTGAAAGCCCAGCGGAGATGCGGGCGCGCCGCCGCACCGCGGCGCCCACGCCGGTGGTGATCCCACGGGAGGCATGGGGCTGCACGCCGCAGACTTGTCCGGCCAAGGACCCGCCCGCCTACACCCAGGTCACCCACCTGATCGTCCACCACACGGCGGGCGCCAACACGGCTGCCGACTGGCCCGCCGTGGTGCGGTCAATCTGGGCCTTGCATGTTCAAGGCAACGGATGGAACGATATCGGCTACAACTACCTGGTGGACCCCCACGGAGTGCTGTACGAAGGCCGCGCCGGCGGCGACGGAGTGCTGGGCGCGCACTTCTCGGGCGTCAACAGCGGCACCATGGGGGTCTCGCTGATGGGCACTTATTCCAGCGTGCCGATCACGGAAGCGGCGGGCGCGACTCTGCGCGACATGCTGGCGTGGCAGGCGGCGCGCTGGCGGCTGGACCCTTCCGGAACGGGGCTGCACGCGGCCAGCGGGCTGCCGCTGAACACCATCAGCGGGCACCGCGACGCGGGCCTTTCACCGCGCGCCACCAGCCGCACCGAGTGCCCCGGCAACGCGCTCTATGTGCTTCTGCCCAGGCTGCGCGCGGAGGCCCGCAAGCTGGTCGAGGGGGACTACCCCATCCCGGAGCCGGCGCCGCGCCGCTGCGAAATTGGGACGCCCTGCCCGGCGCCAGGTGGCATCGTGAACGCGGCGGGCTTCGACAGCCGTCCGGTCGTGCCCGGTTCGCTGATCACTATCTTCGGAACCGGCCTGGCGCCGGATGGCGCCCCGGCCGGCACTTCCGTCACGGTGAACGGCCAGGCGGCGCCGCTGCTCTATGCGAGTCCCACGCAGATCAACGCGCAACTGCCGCCGGGCATCGCGACCGGCACTGCCCGCGCCGTGGTCTCGGTCAGCGGTGTGGCTGGTCCCGAGACCTACTTGTGGGTGACAGAGGCCGCACCCGCGATCTTCACCTACGGCAGCGGCCGGGCCGTGGCGCAGAACCACGACGACGGCAAGCTGAACGCTCCGGACGCCCCGGCGCGGCCCGGAAGCGCCGTAGTGGTCTACCTGACGAGTGCGGGCGCGGTCAGCGGCGTGTTTCCCGAGGCCGGCCAACCCACGGGATCGGATCGGCTGTACCCGGTCCGGCTCCCCTCGAGCGCCACGCTGGGCGGCAGGCCCGCCGGGCTGCTGTTCCTGGGGCTTACGCCGGGTTTCGTGGGGCTTTACCAGGCCAACCTGGTGGTTCCCTCGGGCCTGTCGCCGGGCGATCACCTGTTGGTGATCACGGTGAGCGGGGCGGTCAGTCCGCCGGCGACGATCACGGTGGCGGAGGACCGCTCCCGGATACCGTCAAGGCTCGATCCGTCGTAGCCCGGCCAGCGCGTCGAAGTCGCGATCGTACGAACAGATGGCCTCCAGACCGTGGACGGACACCACGGCTGCGTGCAGGGCATCCCGGGCGGAGAGCTGTCCGTACCGGTCCATGAGGGCTCGTGCCTCGTCCAGCACCTCCGCGGTCACCGGCAGGACTTGGGGAAACAGTTGCCGCGCCAGGTCGTAGACGCGCTTACCTTCCGCCCAGCGCCCGAGGGCGCGGTAGCGGTGCAGGATCTCCTGGAGCGACTCGGCGTCGAGTGCGGCCTCGATCTCACGCCGCGCGATGCGCTCCAGCAGGCGCACCGAGGGCTGCTTGTTGGGGTGCTCCATCCCGGCCGCGTACATCAGGACGTTGGCCTCGAGCAGGATCAAGGCTCCGCCTCGACCGGGGGCGCCGATTCGCGCTCCATCTCCTGGGGAGTGCCCACGGGAAGCTGGAGGCTGGCCAGCTCCCGCACCGCGGCCAGACGCTCAGCGGTGGGCCGAAGTCCGTACTGCTGGA
>VFZS01000607.1 GCA_016871095.1 Acidobacteriota bacterium | reverse complement strand
TCCTGGGCGGCTGGGGGATCGGCTCGGTGGTCACCTGGCAGTCCGGGCCGGTTTTTACCGTGGGCACGCAGGTGAACACCACCAACGCGTTCTCGTCCGGCGCCTTGCGGGCCGACGTCCTGCGCTATCCTAACTTGCCCGGCGATCAGCGCACCCTGGCGCGCTGGTATGACACCGACGCCTTTCAGCAGCCCGCCATTTACACCTTCGGCAACCAGGGCGTCAACCTCCTGCGTGCGGACTCGCTGGCCACCTTCGATTTCTCCGTGCTGCGCAATTTCCAGATCACCGAAGGCAAGCGTCTCCAGTTTCGGGGCGAGTTTCTCAACGCGCTTAATCACCCGACCTTCGGTGTCCCGGGACGCGTCCTGGGCGGCGCCGGCTTCGGCATTGTCAGCGGAGCGCACCCGGCGCGGCGCATCCAGCTTGGCCTGCGGATGACGTTTTGAATGCCAACCCCCAGCCGGCGCCATTTCCTGAGCGTCTTGGGCGCGGCGGCCGCCTCAGCCGCGGGCCAGAAGGTAACGGTGGGCGCGCACCCCTGGGTCTACGCGGCGCGGCTGCCCAAGAACGACATCACTCCGGTGCTGGATGAGATCTTCGCCGACTTCCGCCACGCCGGCATGGACGCCATCGAGCTGATGCACACGGCCCTGGCGCCCGATGACGCGGTCAGCCGCATCGCCGCGCTCTCCCGCAAGCACCGCTTGCCCGTGCTGGGCACTTCCTACTCCGCCAGCATGTGGAGGCGCGAGGAGCACGCCGCCATCCTCGAGCAGGCCCGGACGCTCGTCAGCCGGCTCGCGAGACTGGGCGGGCGCACGCTGGGAACCTCGGTCGGTAACGCCGGAAAACCCAAAACCGCCGAACAGCTCGACGCTCAGGCCGACCTTCTGCGCCGCCTGATGGTCATCTGCCGGGACCACGGCGTCATCCTGAACCTGCACAACCATGTCTACGAGGTCGCCAACCAGGAGCACGACCTCCGCGGCACGCTGGAGCGCATCCCCGACGTGAAACTGGGGCCGGACATCGACTGGCTGGTGGGCGCCAAAGTTGACCCTCTGGACTTCATCCGGCGCCACGGGAAGCGCATCGTGTTCGCGCACCTGCGCGACCGGAGGGCCGATGGAGTATGGTCGGAAGCCATGGGGGAGGGAACTCTGGACTACGCCGCGGTGGCCGCCGAGTTGCGGAAGGCGGGCTTCGCCGGGGACCTGGTCATCGAGCTGGCCCACCCTAAGGACTTCCAGCCCACGCGCCCGCTGCGCGAGAGCTTCAAGTTGAGCCGTGAGTACGTGCGGCGCGTGATGGGCTGGTAGCGGAGCCGAGCTACACTATGAGTATGGAGCTGGGACGCAGAGAGTTCTGCCGCGCCGCCGGGTTGGGGCTGTTGGGCGCCTCCGCTGCCCCCGCCGCGCCGCGCTATTTCGGCGTGCACCCGTTCATCGAGAGCCATCCCAAGGCCGTCTTCATCCGGCGAACCCGCGTGCCGGACAAGGCCGACGAGGCGGCCAAGCTGCGCGAAGGCCTGACCCTGGCGCGCGAGATCCTGGCGCCGCGTGACACGCCCGGCGTGCCGCTCACCCACCGCATCGTGCTCAAGCCCAACGTCTGCCCGGTGCGCAGCCGCTACCGGCCCGCCATCGAGGTCTGGGGCGCCGCCACCGACCCGCAGTTCTACGATGGTCTCCTCCAGGGCCTGAAGGAATTGGGCCTGAAGAAGTTCTACTTCGCCGAGGCCAACAACCAGTGGGGCTGGAACTGGCGCGGTTTCGTGGACATCCACGAGCGCCATGGCGTCCAGATGAACGAGTCCGACCGGCGCGAGCGCAACTTCCGCGAGAGCTATGAGATGAACCGGGTCAAGGTGCCGGACGGCGTGATCTTCAACCGCCTGCCCTACTACACGCCGGTCGCCGGGCCCGACACCTGGATGCTCAACATCGCCAAGTGGAAGTCGCATGGCATGTGCATGAGCCTGGCGGTGAAGAACGAGCAGGGGCTGGTGGTGAGGCCCTACGTGCGCTTCTGCGGGGGCTGGCCCACCGTTACCGGAGTGCCGGAGTGGATGAAGCCCGACATCCATCCCCGCGCCGAGTCGCGCGTCAAGGAGTTCTTCGAGCGGCACCGTAAGATGGGATACTCCCGCTATGAGAGCAAGGCCGAGCTTGGCCCCATGCGCCAGGAGATCTGGGCCCACAAGACCTGCGACAACATGAGCGTGCTCAGGACCGGCCTGTCCATCCTGGAGGGCATCTACGGCCGCGACGGCGACGGCTTCGGCCGGGGCGATGACTACCTCACTAACCTGGTGATGTTCTCGCTCGACAAGTTCCGTCTGGACCTGGTGGGCATGTACCTGGGCGGGCACGAGCCCGGCAACGTCAACCTGTTCCGCATCGCCAAGGAGCGCGGCCTCACGGACACCTTCAATCCCTGGGAGGTGCCGGTGTACGAGTGGCTGGACGGCCAGGCCGTGCCGCGCAAACTGAGCGACTTCCCGCGCACGCCGCTGAAGACCTACTACCTGCAAATGCCCGGGGAGCCTTACTTCCACTTGGTCAACGAGCCTTTCGACTACGACAAGATCAAGGCGTAGCTGGCTGTGTAGTGCCTCCTGCGGCACAAGAAGCAGACCCAACACTTGGCCGTCTCTGATATCCTGGCCGTTTATCATGCACGGGGATGTGAAACGGGCCGTTGGGGCGCGGCTCGGGTTGCTACTGTGCGGGGCCGCGCTGGCGTGCCTGCCGCAGGTACTGGACTCGGGTCAGCAGATCTACCGGGCGGCGTGCGCGGCATGTCACGGCGCTGAGGGCCGGGGCGCCGACCGCTCCAGGGTGGGCTTCGATACCCCCCTGCCGGATTTCACCGACTGCAACTTCGCTACGAGGGAGCCTGCCGCGGACTGGCAGGCCGTGGTGCACGGCGGCGGGCCGGTACGGCGCTTCTCGCCCATCATGCCGGCCTTCGGCGAGGCGCTCACCGGCGAACAGATCCAGAAGGTGATCGAATACGTGGGGAGCTTCTGCGCCGAACGCACCTGGCCGCGGGGCGAGTTGAATCTTCCGCGTCCCCTGATCACCTCGAAAGCGTTCCCGGAGGACGAAACGGTCGTCACCACGGCGGTCAACGCCGAAGGCGCTCCGGGCGTCGTCAGCACGATTGTCTACGAGAAGCGCTTGGGCAGAGCCAACCAGCTCGAAGTAGCCGTTCCGTTCCGCTTCGCCAATCCGCCCGGCGGGCAGTGGAGGGGCGGCGTGGGGGACGTGGCCTTGGGCTACAAGCACGTGCTGTTCCACAGCCTGCGCAGCGGCTCCATGGTCAGCCTCTCCGGGGAGGCGATTCTGCCCACCGGCCACAAAGCCCGCGGCTTGGGCAAGGGCGTCACCGTGCTGGAGACCTTCCTGACCTACGGGCAGATCCTGCCCTCGGACAGCTTCTTCCAGTTCCAGGGCGGATTG
>VFZS01000606.1 GCA_016871095.1 Acidobacteriota bacterium | reverse complement strand
CGATACCCCCCTGCCGGATTTCTCCGACTGCGACTTCGCTACGCGCGAGCCTGCCGCGGACTGGCAGGCGGTGGTCCACGGCGGCGGGCCGGTGCGGCGCTTCTCGCCCATCATGCCGGCCTTCGGTGAGGCGCTCACCGGTGAACAGATCCAGAAGGTGATCGAATACGTGGGGAGCTTCTGCACCGAACGCGACTGGCCGCGGGGCGAGTTGAACCTTCCGCGTCCTCTGATCACTTCGAAAGCTTTCCCGGAGGACGAAACGGTCATCACCACGGCGATCAACGCCGAAGGCGCGCCGGGAGTCGTCAGCACGATCGTCTACGAGAAGCGCCTGGGTCGAGCCAACCAGATCGAAGTGGCCGTTCCATTCCGCTTCGCTGACCCGCCCAGCGGGCAGTGGAGGGGCGGCGTGGGCGACGTGGCCTTGGGTTACAAGCACGTGCTGTTCCACAGCCTGCGCAGCGGCTCCATCGTCAGCCTCTCCGGGGAGGCGATCCTGCCCACCGGCCACAAGGCCCGCGGCTTGGGCAAGGGCGTCACCGTGCTGGAGACCTTCCTGACCTACGGGCAGATCCTGCCCTCGGACAGCTTCTTCCAGTTCCAGGGCGGATTGGAGGCGCCCACTCACAGCGACGACGCCTCCAAGGCCGTCTTCTGGCGGGGCGCGCTGGGGCGCAGCTTCAGCCAGGGCGGTTACGGGCGCACGTGGTCGCCCATGGTCGAGCTGCTGGCGGAGCGCGAGTGGGCATCCGGGGCGAAGGTGCAGTGGGACGCGGTTCCGCAATTCCAGGTGACGCTCAGCCGGAGGCAGCACATCATGGCGAACGTGGGTGTGCGCATCCCGGTCAACCAGACCGCCGGCCGGCCCATCCAGATCATGTTCTATCTGCTATGGGACCGCTTCGACGGCGGACCGGCGGAGGGCTGGTAGGAGGACGCCATGCCTGGGATCTCAAGCCTCTTTCGCTCCGGTCGGTTCGCTCTTCCCGCGGCGCTGTTCGCGGCCGCGATGTTTATCCGCGGGCCTGCTGCCGGGCAGCCTGCCAGGGTCGCCGGGAAAGCCGCCGGTCCTGTTTTCGAGACCTCCGACCGCTGCTTCGCCTGCCACAACGGCCTGTCTGCGGCGTCCGGCGAAGATATCTCGATCGGCTTCGACTGGAGCGCCACCATGATGGCGAATTCTGCCCGCGACCCCTACTGGCAGGCGGGGGTGCGGCGGGAAACGCTCGACCACCCCACCCACAGGTCGGCGATCGAGGGCGAGTGTTCCATCTGCCACATGCCCATGACGCGCTACGAGAGCCGGGTGGCGGGTCAGGAAGGCAAGGTCTTCGCGCACACGAAGTTCGACCCGGGAGATCCCGCGGACCGCCTAGCGGCGGACGGCGTTTCCTGCACGCTCTGCCATCAGATCTCGAAGGAGAAGCTGGGTGTCCGCGAGAGCTTCGGCGGGCGTTTCGTGATCGCGGAAGGCTCGAACGGTTTGCGCACATCCTTCGGTCCTTACCAGGTGGACGCCGGGCGGACCAGGATCATGAGTTCCTCGTCGGGTTTCCGGCCGGCCCAGTCCACGCACATCCAGCAGTCCGAAGTGTGCGCGAGCTGCCACACGCTGTACACCCATTCGTTCGACGCCAGCGGGAAGGTGATCGGCGAGTTCCCCGAGCAGATGCCCTATCTGGAGTGGCTGCACAGCAAGTACCGGCACAGCCACAGTTGCCAGTCCTGCCACATGCCGCCGGTCAAATCCCCGGCGCCCATGTCCGCCGTGCTGGGCGAGCTTCGTGAGGACGTCTCGGTGCACTCCTTCCCGGGCGGCAACTTCTTCATGCAGCGGCTGCTCAATCGCTACCGGAATGAGCTGGGGGTAACGGCGACGCCCGCGCAACTGGACCGGGCGGCGCTGCGGACCCGGGAGCATCTCCGGACGGAGGCGGCGCGCCTGGTGATCGAGAAGGCCGAGCTGCGGGCGGGCCGGCTGGAAGCGGAGATCCGGATCGAGAACCTCGGCGGCCACAAGCTGCCGACCGCCTATCCCTCGCGCCGGGTGTGGCTGCACCTGGTGGTGCGGGATCGCAGCCAGCGCGTGGTGTTCGAGTCCGGCGCGCTCACCGCGCAAGGCGCTATCCAGGGCAACGACAACGACGCCGATGCGCATCGCTTCGAGCCGCACTACACAGAAATCCGCGCCAGCGATCAGGTGCAGATCTACGAGGCCATCATGGGAGATCCGGCCGGCCGGCCCACCACCGGGCTGCTGACCGCCGTTCGCTACTTGAAAGACAACCGGCTGCTGCCCCAAGGCTTTGACAAGCGAACCGCCAGCCCGGACATTGCCGTTCACGGCGGCGCGGCCGAGGACCTGGATTTCCTCGCCGGCGGTGACCGCCTCCGGATCTCAGTGGCGGTCGCTGGCGCGGATGGCCCGTTCCAGATCGAGGCCGAGTTGCTCTACCAGCCGATCGCGCATCGCTGGGCCGCCAATCTGCGCGCCTACCAGGCCGAGGAGCCTCAGCGTTTTGTGCGGTATTTCGAGGCCATGGCCCCGGCCTCGGCCGCACTGCTGGCGAGCGCCGCTCGCGCTACCCCTGGGCCAGGCGGGCCTTGAGCTTCTCGGCCAGCGCGCGGCCGGCATCGTCGGAGGCTGCCAGCTCGATCTGCTCCGGACCGCGTATGCCGAGTCCCAGCTCCACCGCCCGCTGAATCTGTTCCTGCTCGAAGATCTTCTTGTCCATAATGGCCGGGTTCGAGCCGAGTTCCTTGAGCAGGGCGACTCCCACGGCGTCCACGGCGATACGGTCGGTCCCTCCCACGAACACGTTGGCGGCGACGCGCTTGCCTTGCGACGGCCCGCCGTCCACGAAAGCCTCGACGCCGTCCATGACGATGAACTGCGGCCGGTAGCCCAGGTTGATCTCGGCGATCATCCGCCGCATGTGCTCCCGGTTGCCGTGCAGCTCCTTCATCAGCCGCTTGGGCGTCAGCCCCACGGCCAGCTTGAGCGACATGGTGAAGACGCCGCCGTACTGGTGTGTCTTGAGGCAGCAGGTCGAGACGAGGTAGTCGGCCTCCGCCGCCACCTTCGGAACGTAGAAGCCGTTCTGCCAGTGGTTGCCGGCGGGGTTCAGGTGAACCCAGTCCGCATCGGCCAGCTCCTCGAAGTTGATGACGGCAACGCCGAGTTCCTTGGCCAGCTCGAAGATCCCCTTCTCCTGCATGACCCCCTTGGTCGCCGGCGGCCCGCTGCGCTCCCCGATGGTGATCCCGCGCGCGCCGTGTTTCTGTAACTCCACGATGAGCTGGCGGAGCGCGTCGTTGTGCGTCGAGCCGGGCGCCGCATCGGCGGTGTTGAAGTTGGGCTTGAGCAGGATGTTCTTCCCCTTGGGAGAAGGAACTTCTAGCAGCCGCATGACTTCCGCCACGCCCTTCTTCCGGTCTTCCGTCTTCACCAGGACGACCTTGGTG
>VFZS01000605.1 GCA_016871095.1 Acidobacteriota bacterium | reverse complement strand
GGACTGTACGCCGAGGCGGATGCCTCCGTCCTGAATCTCATGCGCGCGGCGGCGAAGGTGGAGGCCCAGGGGTATATGCGCTGGCCACGCGCGTTGGAGATCATCCGCTTCGCCGAAGCGGCGGGGTTTTCCCACTTGGGGATTGCCTACTGCATCGGACTCGCCGAGGAAGCGCGAACCTACCAGGAGATCCTCGGCCAGCGTTTCCGCGTCTCCTCGGTCTGCTGCAAGGTCTGCGGCATCCCCAAGTCGCGGTTCGGTCTTGAGCAGATCCGTCCGGACGATCCTCAGGAAGCCATCTGCGCGCCGCTTGGCCAGGCGGATATGCTCAACCGGGCTGGTACTGAGCTGAACATCCTGATCGGGCTGTGCGTGGGCCATGACGCCCTGTTCGCCAGGCGCTCCACCGCCCCGGTCACGACGCTGATCGCCAAAGACCGATTGCTGGGGCACAATCCCGCAGCGGCTCTCTACAGCCAGTACTGGAGGAAGCGTCTGCCATAACGCACGCCACGCCTGGTCACTCCCCCCGCCGTACCGCCACCGTGTTTCCACCGGGGACAGTCTCGCCTGTCCCCCCGTGGACAGGCCAGACTGTCCCCGTTGCCGGCTCACCGACCTGCGCCCGACGCGACTTGCTGGTCAACCCCCAGCCGAGCGCGAACCTGCTGCTGCAACCGCCCGCGGTCGGCCGCGCTGAACAACAGCTTGTCCGCCGGCGCCCTCAACACGTCCTTTTCAGCCCAGTCTGCGGCCATGATGCCGGTCGAGTGCTCCGGACCCAATAGCACGTGCCCAATCTCGTGGGCGATCGCGCCGCCCAGCAGCCGGACGCGACGGGCGTCAGATCGTTGCGCGCGCCGTTCCACGATCTGGAAGTAGATGGTGACGTCGTTGTTGCAGCTTTGCCCACTACAGGTGGCCTCGCCGAGCACTTCCATGAGGACCGGGGCGCTACCCCTGACCCGGCAGTAGTGCCTCTTCCACCGCGCCGCAATCATCACCACCACGCGCGAAGGGAGCAGGGCCACTTCGCAGGCCGGCTCCGGTTGGGCGCTGCCAGCCGAGGGAGAGCACTCGAACCACTGCGTCTCGACCCCGGCCTCCCGAAGGATTCTGGCCGCTTCCTGCCTGGCCTCGATCAGCACACCTGCGGGAACCACAGTCGAACCGTGAAGGAACACCTGGATTGGGGGGAGCGCTTCCGAGGGCGCCGCGCTCATCACCAACCCCATCAGCGTCAGAATCGATGGATTCATGTCTCTGGCCTCCAGTGAGGCCAGAATGGAGCGGACAGACCGGGACCTCAATGCACCCGCACGTGAATCCGGCTTCCCCGCGCGCTACTTGTGTGTTCCCCTGCAACTGATTGAGGGCGAGCAAGATAAGTCGAATCCTGCCCTGGGCGATGAGGCGCTTGAGCCGCGCAGGCCCGGTGCTATAATCAGGCGACAGTCCTAAGGAAGCTGTCGTTTCCCCAAGGGTTCATGGCAACCCCGGCTCACCCGCGACGCCTGGCGCGCTTCGGCGCCTTCGAGGTTGATCTGGATTCCGGCGAGCTGCGCAGGAGCGGCGTCAGGATCAGCCTTCAGGAGCAGCCTTTTCAGCTCCTGGCAGCTTTGCTGGAGCGCCCCGGTGAGCTTGTTACCAGAGAGGACTTGCAGCACCGTCTCTGGCCCGCCGATACCTACGTCGATTTCGACCGGAGTCTTAACAAGGCCGCCAGCAAGCTGCGCGAGGCGCTGGGGGACCATGCGGAAACCCCACGCTTCGTCGAGACCATTCCCCGTCGCGGGTACCGTTTTGTCGCTCCCGTCGAGTCCGTCGGCGGGGAGGTTAAGCCAGAGGTCTCACCGTCCCCGCCAACCGTGGCGCGAACCCGCTGGCGAAGCGTGGCACTGCCCGGGGTGGCTGTCGTCATGGTGGCCTTGGCTGGCCTGGGCATCTGGCTTCTCCGCTCAAGAGCCGATAGGCCGGTCACCTACCTTCGTGCCATCCCCCTCACCGCCTATCCCGGCTTTGAAAGGGACCCCAGCTTCTCTCCGGATGGCAATCAGATAGCATTCTCCTGGAACGGAGAAAGGCAGGACAACTATGACATCTACGTCAAACTGATCGGCCCGGGAGCACCGCTCCGCCTGACTACCGACCCGGAGCAGGACCGCGGTCCGGCTTGGTCGCCCGACGGGCGGTGGATCGCCTTCAGGCGTTTATTCTCCAATGGTGCGAGCGCCGTGTTCCTGATCCCAGCCCTGGGCGGCCAGGAACGGAGGCTGGCAGAGGTTAACGGCTTAGCCGGTTTCTATTCGTCCTGGCTGGCCTGGACCAGAGACGGAAAGTGGTTGGTGGTCTCCGACCAAGGCCGCGGGCAGGAGCCTGGCGGCTTGTTTCTGGTGTCGATCGAGACCGGTGAAAGAAGACGGATCACTTCCGTCCCTTCGAGCAGCCCGGCTGTCTCCCCGGACGGCCGCCGGCTGGTTTTCATCGGGATTCACCAGACCAGTCTCTACGACGTGTATCTGTTGAACCTGTCGGAAGACCTCCGGCCGCTGGGGGAGCCGGCACGCCTGACCTTCTTGAACCAGGAGCTGGCGAGTCCTGTTTGGACGCCGGACGGGCGCGAGATTCTCTTCTCCTCTGGCTGGCACGGGAGCCAGCGCCGCCTTTGGAGAATCGCCGCCTTGCCCGGCGCCTCTCCGAGGCCGGAGCCTATAGGAGAGGACAGCTCCATCCTGGCGGTTTCTTACAGCGCCCGGCGTCTCGCTTACGTGCGCGAATCTTTGGATGCGGATATCTGGCGCCTCGACGTACGGGGCCCCGGCGAGCCGGCCCGTCCGCCCGTGAAGTTGATCTCCTCCACCCAGCACGACCGGAATCCGGACTATTCCCCCGACGGCAAGAGGATCGCCTTCTCTTCACACCGCTCCGGGAGCCAGGAAATCTGGATCTCCAGCGCTGACGGTTCCAATCCGGTGCAGTTGACCTCCTCAGGTGGTCCCCTGACCTCCAACCCTCGGTGGTCACCGGACGGCCAAAGCATAGTCTTCGACTCGCACCCGGGAGGGCTGAAGAACCTCTATCTCATCAGCCCCGACGGGGGCACACCCAGGCGCCTGACCAGCGGCCCGGAAGTGAAGGCGGAGCCCAGGTGGTCCCGGGACGGCAAGTGGATCTACTTTCACTCGAACCGCAGCGGACGACACGAGGTGTGGAAAATGCCTGGGGCGCCCTCTGGGCCCGGCGGCGCGCCCGTGCAGGTGACCAGGAACGGCGGCGCTGCTGCGTTCGAATCAACCGACGGCAGGGTCCTTTACTACGCGAAAGGCGTTCAGTTGTGGAAGGTTCCGGTCGGCGGTGGCGAGGAGACACAGGTGCTCGCGGGGCCGCTGAGTTACCCGACCAATTTCGTCGTGGTGGAAGAGGGGATCTATTTTGTTTCTGCACGCACTTGGCTGGCGCCTGGCGTCTTGTACTTCT
>VFZS01000604.1 GCA_016871095.1 Acidobacteriota bacterium | reverse complement strand
CGCGGGTAGTAGGAGTAGCTCTGAGCGCATAGCGCTCCGGCGATTCCGAGCAGCGCGATCAGGTGTCTCATCCGCTTGTTCAGACGCGACCGCGAGCCGGCGCGTTTCAACTCAGCCGTTCCCGAAGCGGTCGCTCACCACAGGCAGCGCCGGCCGCGCGCGGTGACGGAACACCCGCCAGCTTCCCAGCGTGGCTACGGCCGCCCCGCCCGTTAGCAGGAGGGCCATGGCGGGATCCTCGCGGCCGAAATGGAACCGGCTCAGGAAGCAGCCATAGGCCAGCGCCACCAGCACGGTCAGGCTCCACAGCAGCAACAGGATCCGCAGAACGCGCCGTATCGCCAGGTACACGGACACCGCCGCCACTGCTCCCGCCGCCAGCAGGATCCAGGCCAGCTTCTCGCCCTGCCAGGGCAGGATTCCCAGGCTGAAGGTGGCTTCCGGGCCCAACAGCGCCACTACCGCCAGCCCCGCCAGGACCAGCCCTAGTGCCAGATGAAACAAGTAGCTCACGCCTCGCAGCACCGCCTCAACGCACCCCATCCGGGATCCTCCTTGGAGGTTGAAGCTGCCATTGTAGCAGGAAGCGGCCGCCGCAATCCCCGGATTCCAATCCCCGCTTGGCCGCCGCTGGCCTCTGACCCCCGCGCGCTCGTATAATGGCCTTGGTCTCGATATGCGGATTCGATTGGCGGTGCTGGGCCTGATGCTCTCGACCATGACGGGAGCGGCTGCCCCAGGAGAGTTCATCTTCGAGCAGGCGCCCTTCCCCTCCTGCCACGCTTCCACCCTGGTTGAGGCCCGGCCCGGCGAACTGCTGGCCGCCTGGTTCGGCGGCGCCGCCGAGGGCCGTCCCGACGTCGCCGTGTGGGGCGCGCGCAAGTCCGGCGGCCAGTGGTCGGCGCCCCTCGAACTGGCGCGCGAGCCCAACATCGCCTGCTACAACCCGGTGCTGTTCTGGAGCCGCGACCGCACCCTGTGGCTGTACTACAAGTTCGGGCCCAATCCCATGAGCTGGACCGCCGGCCGGCGCTCCAGCCGCGACGGCGGCGCCACCTGGTCGGAGATCGAGCACTTGCCCGCGGGCCTCTATGGTCCCATCAAGAACAAGCCGCTGCTGCTGCCTGACGGCGTGATCGTGAGCGGAACCTCCGTGGAGAGCTACCGCGCGTGGACCTGCTGGGTCGAGCGCAGCACCGATCACGGGCGCACCTGGACCCGGCACGGTCCCATAGTGGTTCCCGGTGAGCCGCACGGCGTCATTCAGCCCGCCGTCGTGCCCCTGCGGAAGGGGCGCCTGCGCATGTTCGTGCGCGCTACCCAGCGCATCGGCAAGATATGCTACGCCGACTCGACCGATGGCGGACGCACCTGGACCCCGGCGCGGCCCACTTCGCTGCCGCACTCCAACAGCGGCATCGACGCGGTGGCCTTGCGCGACGGGCGCATCCTGCTCGTCTACAACCACACCGAGAAGGGCCGCAGCCCCTTGAACGTGGCCGTCTCCCGCGACGGCGAAACCTGGAACATGTTCCTCACCTTGGAAAGCGAGCCGGGCGAGTTCTCTTACCCGGCCGTGATTCAGGCCTCCGGCGGCAACGCGCACATCACCTACACCTGGAACCGCCGGCGCATCAAGCACGTGGAGATCCCCCTGGCGGAGATACCCCAGTAGAGAAGCTCGTAAGGAGTTGCTATGACCATTTCACGCAGAGTCTTGCTGGCGGCCGGCCTCAGCCCGGCGGCCAGCCTGCTGGCCCAGAAGAAACTGGAGAAGCTCAAGATCGGAGTCACCGACTGGAACTTGCGGATGTCGGGCAAGCTCGAGGCGGTGGCCTTCGCCAAGAGCCTCGGATTCGAGGGCCTCGAAGTCAGCCTGGGCCGCAAGCCGGTGGACGGCAAGCTGCCGCTGGACAACCCCGACCTTCAGGCCCAGTACCGGGCCGCCTGCCAGCAGCACGCCTTGCCGGTGGCCAGCACCTGTCTGGACATCTTGCACGTCAACTACCTCAAGAGCGACCCGCTGGGGCGGAAGTGGCTGGCCGATGCCATTCCCGCTACCCGGAAGCTCAACACCGACGTGATGCTGATGCCCTTCTTCGGCAAGGGCGCCCTGCAAACCCGCGAAGAGATGGACTACGTGGGCGACATCCTCCGGGAGCTGGGCAAGGAGGCCGAGAAGGCCGGGGTCCTGTTGGGCCTCGAGAACACCATCTCGGCCGAGGACAACGTCCGCATCATGGAGCGCTCGCGCTCCAAGGCCGTCCAGGTCTTCTACGATGTCGGCAACTCCACGAATGCCGGCTTTGACCCGGTCCAGGAGATCCGCTGGCTGGGCAAGTCGCGCATCTGCCAGATCCACTTGAAGGACCGGGGCTACATGGGCGAGGGCAAGATCGACTTCCCGGCGGTCATGCGCGCCATCGCGGACATTGGCTACGCGGGCTTCGCCGACCTGGAGACCTCGTCGCCGTCGGGGTCCGTGGAGAACGACATGCGGCGCAACCTGGCCTTCGTAAGGGACTTGCTGGACAAGATCCGCCGCGGCTGAGGACGAGGCCGGTTCTCGGCCCCGGCGCCCGGTTTGCCAGGAGCCTCGCACGCTATGCTGGGACTGCCCAGCGATTCCGAAACCGACTTCTGTAGCTGAACCAAGGCCCTGACGTTTCAGGGGATTCGCTAGCGGGACTTTACCGCGGGTTCGGATCGCACACGGGTAAGTGGCTGCGATCCGAGCAGGTTGTGGACAGTCTGACGTATTACCGAGGTGGGGTACTACGCAGTTGATTCAGGCCCAGCGCCTCCGCCAAGCTCTGCTGGGGCAGGGTCTGTTTGGACAGCACGGTGGCCACCCGAGGGGGACCCTTCTGGCCCTGCGGTGGATACAGCAGCGTGAACTGCTGGATTTGGGCGAGTTCCTCCCGCAACTGCTCCAGAGACAGGCCGGGCCAAGCCGCCTGCGCCTGGCGGTGGAGGTATTGCAGCAGCGAGATTCCCAACATGCAGTAGAAGGCGTGGATGCGGATCTTGCTGTCGGTCCAGTGATACATCGGGCCCCAGCCCAGCCAGTGCCCGTCCTGGAGGCCCCGGAAGACCTGCTCGACCTGCTGCTGGCCCGAGTAGCCCCTCACCACCTGCTCGGCAGTCCAGTCCAGCCGGTTGGTCAACAGCACGGTGCGGCCCAGCCGGTGCTTGAGCAGCCGCTCAAAGGCGGTGTGGTCGAAGTCAAACTGCAAGTGCCAGCGGCCATCGCGCGCTTCCAGTTCATAGCGCACCAACTCCGCTACAAAGGCCGCCGACAACCAGCGGCTGATCTTGTGACGAATCCCGGACTCAGTGAAGCGGGCCCCGGGCTTGGCCAGTTCCTGCGACAGCCGTTGGATGGCTTGCAGGGCTTTGCTGACCGAGGTGGTCAGGCTGTGCAGTTGCTCGGCCGCAAAGGGCGCCGAGTATTTCACCACACACCGGTACTCTTGGCCGCGC
>VFZS01000603.1 GCA_016871095.1 Acidobacteriota bacterium | reverse complement strand
CGGTTTTTGGAGATCCTGATTCCCGGCCGTGGCGTCATAATAGAAAGAGAGATGTGCGCGGAACCCTCCGAGCAGGCTGGCAGCCTGGCGGGTAGGGGGTGGCAATGAACTCAAACGTCAAGACAGCGGTCTTCTGGGTGGTTCTGATCTGCGTGGTGGTGCTCCTGTGGACCGTGGTGCGGTCCGGCCGTACGCGGCCGGAGCGGCAGCTCACCTTCACCGAGTTTATGACGGAGGTAGAGGCCGGCAAGGTGCGCAAGGTGACCATCAGCGGCATCGAGGTGCGCGGAGAGTACAAAGACGAGAACATCGGCCTGCGGGCCGCTATCCCCGGCAACTACCCCGATGTCTACAAGCTGCTGCGGGAGAAGGGCGTCAACACCGAGATCCGGGAGACCAGTTCGGGCAACCTGGTTTCGGTGTTGATCAACGCGGTTCCGTTCGTCCTGTTGCTGGCCTTCTGGATCTTCATGATGCGCCAGATGCAGAGCGGGGGCAACAAGGCCCTTAGCTTCGGCAAGAGCCGCGCCCGGCTGCATTCTTCGCAGCAGAAGAAGGTGACCTTCAAGGACGTGGCGGGGGTCGAGGAGGCCAAGGAGGAGCTCCAGGAGATCATCGAGTTCCTGCGGGAGCCCCAGAAGTTTCAGAAGCTGGGCGGACGCATCCCCAAGGGGGTGCTGCTGATCGGGCCCCCGGGAACGGGCAAGACCCTGCTGGCGCGGGCCATCGCGGGCGAGGCCAACGTGCCGTTCTTCTCCATCTCCGGGTCGGACTTCGTGGAAATGTTCGTGGGCGTGGGCGCCAGCCGCGTGCGCGACCTGTTCGAGCAGGGCAAGAAGAACGCCCCGTGCATCATCTTCATCGACGAGATCGACGCGGTGGGGCGCCACCGCGGAGCCGGACTGGGCGGCGGCCACGACGAGCGCGAGCAGACGCTCAACCAGTTGCTGGTGGAGATGGACGGCTTCGAGTCCAACGAAGGCGTCATTCTGGTGTCGGCCACCAACCGCCCGGACGTGCTGGACCCGGCGCTGCTGCGCCCCGGCCGGTTCGACCGCCGAGTGGTGGTCCCCCGGCCCGACGTGAAGGGCCGGGAAGCCATCCTGCGGGTGCACACCAAGAAGGTTCCTCTGGCCGACGACGTGGATTTGATGGTGGTGGGCCGCGGCACGCCGGGCTTCGCCGGCGCCGACCTGGCCAACCTGGTCAACGAGGCCGCCTTGCTGGCCGCGCGGCAGAACCGCAAGGTGGTCACGCAGTACGACTTCGAGCTGGCCAAGGACAAGGTCATGATGGGGGCGGAGCGCAAGTCGCTGATCATCAGCGAGGAGGAGAAGCGCAGCACCGCCTTCCACGAAGCCGGCCACGCCCTGGTGCTGGCGCTGCTGCCCAAGGCCGACCCGGTGCACAAGGTGACCATCATCCCGCGCGGCATGGCGCTGGGCACCACCATGCAGTTGCCCGAGGACGACAAGCACTCTTACTCGCGCGACTACCTGGAAGATCAACTGGCCGGGCTGATGGCGGGCCGCATCGCCGAAGAGAAGTTCATGAACCACACCACCACGGGGGCGGGCAACGACATCGAGCGCGCCACCGATCTGGCCCGCAAGATGGTCTGCGAGTGGGGCATGAGCGAGCTGGGCCCGGTGACCTTCGGCAAGAAGGAAGAGCAGATCTTCCTGGGGCGCGAGATCGCCCAGCACCGTGACTACAGCGAGGCCACCGCGGTGAAGATCGACCAGGAGGTGCACAGGATCGTCGAGCGGAACTACCAGCGCGCCAGCGAGATCATTGAGGCGCACGCGGACGCCCTGGTGCGGATCGCCGAGATGCTGCTGGAGCGCGAGGTGCTCGATGGCGAGGAGGTCAAGGCGCTGATCGAGGGCCAGGAGCTGCCGGCCGTCTCCTCCGGCTCCGGCGGACAGACCCAGCAGGTGCTGCGGCCGGGAGGCGGCCGGCGCGCGGTGGGGGGCGAGCGGCCCCAGCCGGCCTGATGCGCGGCTTCGCGG
This sequence comes from Acidobacteriota bacterium, assembly GCA_016871095.1. GTDB lineage: Bacteria > Acidobacteriota > Terriglobia > Bryobacterales > Bryobacteraceae > VFZS01. The sequence goes on along the minus strand of VFZS01000603.1, from coordinate 1,477 downwards.
TTTACCTGTTCGACGTGGACGGCACGCTGCTGGACTCGGCGCCGGACATTGCCGCCGCCATACTGGAAGTACTCGACGGAACTCCCCTGCGCGGCCTGGACCCCGCGGCCTTCAAGAAGTACGTGGGCACGCCGCTGCACGAGATCTTCACCGACCTGCTGCCGGGCCTCCCCAAAGAGGAGTGCGACCGGATGATCGCCGCCTACCGGCGCATCTACCCGGCGCGGCAACACCGGCTGACGCGGGTCTACCCGGGTGTGCGCGAGGCACTGGCCGCGCTGGGCGGGCGTAAGTCCACCGCCACCACCAAGCAGACCTGGATGACCCGCGGGGTGCTGGAGCACTTCGACCTGATCCGCTACTTCGACCACGTCCAGGGCACCGACGGCTTCCCCTACAAGCCCGCTCCGGACGTGGTGCAGCGTTCGCTGGAAGTGTTCGGGGCGCGCCCCGAGGATTGCCTGCTGGTGGGTGATGCGCCCAGCGACATGGAAGCCGGCCGCCGCGCCGGGGTCAGCACCTGCGCAGTCCGCTACGGCTATGGCGCGCCCTCGGACTTGGCCCGCTGGGAGCCGGACTACTGGGTGGACGATCTGAGGGAGCTGGTGTAGGCGCAGGGGGACAGACGGAACGTTCCCCGCGACGTGGAAACACGCGGGCTGTCCCCAGGTTTTCCGCCCGGCTCTGCTATAGTTGAAGCCAAATGAGGCCGGCCCAGGAATTCACGGATACGGATCCGCAGGCGATGGAGGTATGGCTGTCCCTTCAGCGCCAGATGCCGTTGGGCCAGAAGCTCGTGGCCGTACTGGAGGCAAGCCGGTTCCTGTTGCAGATGTACGAGGCCGGAGTGCGATTGGACCATCCGCACGCCAGCGAGCGGGAGATCTTCCTCCGAACGGCGGCGCGTCACCTGGACCGGGATCTGATGGTACGCGCCTATGGCTGGGACCCGGTGCTCCATGACCACCCCGGCGGACGCACTTAGACGCCTGGTCGAAGTTCTCGACCGGCTGTCGATTCCTTACATGGTCGGCGGCTCGGTCGCCAGCTCCATTCATGGCATCGCCCGCCCGACACTTGATGTGGACTTGGTCGCCGCCCTGGCGCCGGGCCAGGTGGACTGCTTCGCGGCTGAACTTGGAGGCGACTTCTATGCCGACGCGGCGCTGATCCGGGCAGCCCTGGAGCAGGGTCGCCCGTTCAACTTGATCCACTACGCGACCGCGTTCAAGTTCGACGTTTTCCCCGCTCTCCCGGACCCATACCATCAGCTCCAGTTGGAGCGCCGGCTGATGGCGGAAGCAACCCAGCTCGGAGATGTGCCCATCCGCTGCGCAGTGGCTACGGCGGAAGATACCGTGCTGGCCAAGCTGGAGTGGTACCGCGTGGGAGGGGAGACCTCCGAGCGCCAGTGGAACGACCTGCGAGGCATCGTTCGCGTGCGGGGCCCGGCTCTCGACCTCGAATACTTGCGCCG
>VFZS01000602.1 GCA_016871095.1 Acidobacteriota bacterium | reverse complement strand
CTCGGGCAGCGGAATCCGCCGGATCGCCTCGAGCGCATCCAGCAGCTTGTGGATGGCCGATTCACCCAATTCCGGAAACGCCGAGTGCGCCATGCGCCCGCGCGCCCCGATCTCGTAGCGCAGCGCGCCTTTCGACCCGCGGGCCAGCTTGTTCCCGGTCGGCTCGCCGTTGATCAGGTAGCGCGAGCCGCGCCCCTGGCGGGCCGCCGTCAGCGCTCCGGCGCTGTCGCGCTCCTCGCCCACCACGGCCAGCAGTGCGACGCCTCGCAAGCCCTCCTCCAGCAGCCGTTCCAGCGCCGCAATCATCGCCGCCAGGATGCCCTTGGCGTCGCAGGCCCCGCGGCCGTGGATGAACTCCTCGTCCTCGCGCGAGCCAAAAAACGGGGGCACCACGTCCAGGTGCGTCGAGAAGGTCACCCGCGGCTGGCCCCACAGCGCCAGCACGTTGAAGCGGTCCGCTTCCACTTCCATGCGCTCGACCTGACCGCCGGTGCGGCGGGCCAGCGCCCCCAGGCAGTCGAGCAGGAACTCACCAGCCTGCCGCTCGCGGCCGGTAACCGAGTCGATGTCGATCAGCTTGCGCGTCAGTGCAAAGACATTCATCGCGTCACCGGGGGAGGGATGGAAGGCTGGAAGGTAAACTACGCCCTCCTGATAGCGCTCCATCCGCTCGCATCGAAACGAATGACAGTGGGCGGGTGTTAGCCCGGCCCCCCAACCGCCGCGGAGGGTCCGCTTCCGGCGGCGACTTCGGCGGAGTGTTACTGCTGCCCCTTTTGCCCGGACCTCCGCAGCGCCTCGGAACTGCCGGCCCGGCTACTGATGGCCTCCGCGCCTCTACTCAGGGAATCTCCAGGATAAAGAATGCGCGAGCGGGAGTCAAGCGCAAGTGGACGCCGGGCCCGCTAATACCAGCAACCCACCGGGAGCAGGCCCGGCATGGTATAAGTGTTATACCAGGATCGCAATGCGCTTCCGCGCCATCGTGTGGGTGGGCGGCGGCCGTTGGACACCGCAGGAGAGGGAGTTGTATGAAGCCAGCGCGTAAGAAGAAGGGAGTCCCCGCCGCCGAGGCCATCGCCCGATTGGCGGATCGTGGTCAGGACGTGTCACGCCACTTCACGAATCGGGGCCGGATGATGCAGCCCATCCAGCGCGTCAACGTGGATTTCACGGCGGAGATGTTGCAGGACCTTGATCAAGCCGCGTCGAAGCTGAACGTGAGCCGCCAGGCGGTCATCAAGGTGTTCCTCCGCCAGGCGCTCGATCAGCACTACCTGGCGCAGAAGGCCCGGAGGTCGGCGGAAGCGCGCAGGGGGCAACACCAAGGAGGCCTTTCCGTGCCTTGACTCAAGGGATCATCCCGGAGACGTCAAAGGCATCTTCTGACGCCTGGAACACCGCAACGGGACATTGCAGGCGGAGCGACCGGCTTCGCGCCGGTGGCCGCGACATCGCTGCAAGGCCAGTGCCGGCGCGGCTACTGATGGCCTCCGTGCCCCGATTCGCGGAACCTCCGGGATATGGAATGTGCGGCGGGTGGGTCAAATCCCGATGCCGGGCACGCCATGCCGCCCCTCGCCTGCCAACGCCCCCTGAAACCGGGTGGGATGGCAGCGAGGCTGGCGATGAGGGTGGACCGCCGGGCTCCAGGCGCTGAAGCGCTAGTTGTGAGGCGCGAGCAGCGTCGCGACAGCGGACGACGACAGACTAGACAAACAAGGGGGTCTATTTGATATACTGCGGCTTGGAGTAGACGACGGAGGTGGCATCGTGAACACGAAGGAGCAGCCAATCGACAGGGAAGTCCTGGTCGGGCGGGTCTTCACGCCAGCGACTCCGGTGAGCGAGGGGGCGCTTTTTGCCGGCAGGATGGTGCAACTGAGAAAGGTCCTCGACACGATTAACCAGCGGGGACAGCACACGATCATCTTCGGAGAGCGCGGTGTGGGAAAGACCTCGCTCGCCAGCGTCCTGTCCTCGCGGCTGAGAATCCCGGGAACTACAGTGATTGCTCCAAGAGTGAACTGTGACAGCGCAGACACGTATTCGAGCCTGTGGAAGAAGGTCTTCTCTCAGATCGACCTCCTCCGAAAGACGCCCACCGTGGGCTTTCAAATGAGCATTTTAGAGGAGACCGTGAAGGCCGCTGATGTCATCGGAGAGGAGGTGACTCCTGATGCCGTGCGGCGGATGTTGACTCTCCTGGCCGACACCGGTCTGTTCATCATAATCTTCGACGAGTTCGACCGCATCATGGAGCCGCTGGTCCGAAGATCGATGGCCGACACCATAAAGGCCCTCTCGGATCACGACGTCAATGTGACCCTGGTAGTAGTGGGCGTCGCCGACAGCGTTGAAGATCTCATCTCTCAGCACGAATCCATCGAGCGTGCCATGGTTCAGATCAAGATGCCGCGCATGTCCCGCAGCGAACTTCAGCAGATCCTGGACAACGGCATGGAGCGCCTGAAGATGACGATGGACGAAGACGGCAAGGCGGAGATCGCGGCTCTCTCCCAAGGCCTTCCCCATTACACCCATCTCCTGGGTCTCCACGCGACCAGGGTGGCTCTGGACCGTGGATCGCTTGACATTACGTCGCGCGAGATCGAGCCAGCCGTGAAGAGAGCCCTCGCGGACGTCAATCAGGCCGTCAGGGGCGCCTACGATAGAGCGATTTTTAGCCCCCGCAAGGACACGCTGTATGCCCAGGTTCTCTTGGCCTGCGCCCTGGCAGGAACTGGTGAATTCGGCTTCTTCACGGCGGCCAGCGTCCGGGATCCTCTTTCCACCATCACGGGAAAGCGCTACGAAATCCCTGGCTTCGCGCGCCACCTGAACGACTTCTGCGAGGAGTCTAGAGGCAGTATCCTCCAGAAAGCGGGAGTGAAGCGTAAGTTCCGATTTCGCTTTCGAAACCCCCTTATGCAGCCGCTGGTCATAATGCAGGGGCTTTCGGAGGGTCGCATTTCGCGGGCCGTCCTCGGGAGAGACCACTGACGCGACTGCTGATCGCACTGTGTCGCCGTCACCGCGCCCGGCCCTGGCTGCCCTGGGTGCTGGACGGAGTGTTGCTGTGCCTGCTGGCCGCCTGGCTGGTCAAGCCCATGTTCCGCATGGACTACTGGCAGAACTGGGGCTCCATCGAGTGCACCTTCATCGCCGACGCCCGCTTCCTGAACGAGCACTGGCCGCATCCGCGGTGGCAGCCGCTGTGGTACCTGGGCACCCGCTTCGACTACATCTACCCGCCCGCGCTGCGTTACGGCACCGCCTGGATCTCCCGCACCTTCAACGTCCTCCCCGTCCGCGCCTACCACATCTACGTATCGCTGTTCTTCTGCCTGGGCATCGCCGGAGTGTACTTCTTCACGCGCGCCCTCAGCCGTTCCCGGATCGCCGCCTGGGGCGCCGCCGTGGCCACTATGCTGGTCTCGCCTTCGTTCCTGTTCCTGGCGGCCAACCGCAACGACGCGCTGGACTGGATGCCGCAG
>VFZS01000601.1 GCA_016871095.1 Acidobacteriota bacterium | reverse complement strand
TCCGGGGGCGGGATACCGTCACCTCTACGACACCACCGTGCTGGTGACGCCTCGCCCGCAAGTCGGGTTCTATGTCAACTTCGACTACGGCGTGGACCGGAAACCGGGAGCGGCCGGCGACCGTTGGGCCGGCGTGGCCGGCGCGGCACGGTTCGCGCTGGCCAGTTGGGTGGCGCTGTCGCCGCGGGCGGAGTGGTTCAACGACGCGGACGGTTTCGCGACGGGAGCCGCTCAGAGACTGAAAGAAGTCACGCTCACGGCGGAATTCAGAATGAGCGAGGAGATGGCGACGCGGGTCGAGTACCGGCGGGACTGGTCGGACCGCCCGTTCTTCGACCGCGGGTCGAGCCTGGCGGCGGCCCGCGGCCAGACCACGCTGCTGGTGGGCTGGCTGGCGCGCTTCGGATGCAAGAAGTGAGTCCGCGACTCCGCTCAGCCCTCGAACAGCCGCTCCGCTACCCCTCCATCACCATCTGGAGGCCGGCCAGGGCGGCCAGGGTCTCCACCGGCCGCTTGAGGTCGCCGTAGTAGGTGACGCGGTGCCAGCCCCAGCGGTCCCACTCCAGCATCAGCTTGTCGATGTCCTTGACCTCGACGGCCAGCTTGGTGCGGCAGGCCTTGTCCTCGTCGATGTTGGCCACCGAGCGGCCCTGGTGGAAGACGACCTCCTTCTTCTGCGGGCTGATCTCCAGCGTGGTGGTCATCTCGTTCAGCGGCAGCAGCACCCGCACCGAGGCCCCCTTGCGGTCTTCCGAGTGGCTGCGGATGTGGAACGGCGCCGCCGCCCCGGCGGGGCCGTACACCTTCGACGGCGCCACGCAGTGCGCGTAAATGATCTGGTTCTTCGAGGTGTCGATCACCGGGTCGGAGATGAAGCCGGGCCGGCCGGTGAGGTAGTTCATGGCCAGCATGGTGAAGGTGGAGCGCAGGTCGGCCTCGCAGGCGCCGACCAGCCCGTCGTTGTTGAACTGGAACAGCCCCAGGCAGGGATAGGCCGCCAGCTTGCCGCCGTAGAACAAGTTGAGGCAGTCGATGGTCAGCGCCGGTGACTGGTGCTGCTTCATGAGGTCCCGCATGGCGATGTACATGCCGCCGGACTTGACGATCTCCTCGCGCGAAGGCTCGACGATCTTCTTGGTCGCCTTGATCCAGGCCTGGGCGGCCTTCTCCGCGGCCGCCTTGTCGGCCTTCTGGTAGGCGGCGTTGATCTCATCGCCGGTGACCTTGCGCACCTGGGTGCCAAAGACCTCTCGCATGGCGCCGGCCTCGGCGCCCGGGGTGCGGTCGGTCACGTCCAGAATGACCGACGACCGCAGCCGCTTCAGCGTCTCGAACGCCTTGACCGCCTGGACGACGTCTTCGAACCGCGTGGAGGAGACCCCCGCCACCTTCAGCCCCTTGCGCCGGGCGGCGGCGTACTGGACGAGGAACTCGCCCGAGCCGGCGTACAGGTCATCCACGAACAGCGTGGGCCGGTTGGACTCGGCGACGATCCGCGTTACGGGCGTCCATATGCCGAGCATGTAACAGAGGTAGCCGTCCACCTCGTGGTCGCCCTCGAGGATCTTCTTGGCCTCGTCGGCGGTCTGAGCGGTCACCGGCAGGAACTCGACGGCGGGGCAGGACTGGCGCAAGCGCGCCGTCAGCTCCTTCTTGCGGCCTTCGTAGTCGTAGCCCTGGTAAGGCCAGGTGGGCTTCTCCGGCGGGATGTGGCTGAAGACCAGCCGCAGCCTGGTCTTCTCGGCCGGAGCGGGCGGCGCCTGGGCCAGACCCGGGCAGGCCGCACAAGCCGCGCACGCCGCGCAGCCCGCCAGGAATTCCCGCCGCGTGCGGGGAGCAACGACCCTCAGTTCTTGCATCTGTCAGTTCCTCCTGAAAGCGCCCATAGTACCGCAACCGCGAATTCCTGTAAGATTACGAGCGACGGGAGGTGTCGGATGGAGGAGAGCCGTCGCGCGTTTCTGAAGAAGGGTCCGGCGCTCACGGCGCTGTCGCAGAGCCGGGTACTGGGCGCCAATGAGCGCATCCGCATCGCGGGCCTGGGCTGCGGCGGGCGGTGCCAGTTCCTGCTGGCGCTGGCCCGGCAGGCGCCGGGGACCGAGATCGTCGCCGCCTGCGACGTTTACGGGCCGCGGCGGGCGGAGACCCGCGCCAAAGTCGCGCCAACGGCGCAGGAGCACGTAGACTACCGTGAGGCGCTCGAGCGCAAAGACATCGACGCGGTGATCATCGGCTCGCCCGATCACTGGCACGTACCCATGACCGTGGACGCGGTGCGCGCGGGCAAGGACGTCTACGTGGAGAAGCCGCTCACCAAGACCGTCGAGGAAGGGCCGCTGGTGGAGAAGGCCGTGGCCGAGACCGGGCGCATCGTGCAGGTGGGCTACCAGCAGCGCAGTTGGGACCACTTCCGCATGGCGCGCGAGGTGATCGCCGCGGGCAAGCTGGGCAAGATCACGCTGGTGCTGTCGTCCTGGTATCAGAACTACCTGCGCTACGATCCGAAACCCGCGGTGGACGCCGCGAAGCTGGACTGGAAGCGCTGGCTGGGATCGGCGCCGGACCAGCCGGTGAACGCGCTGCGCTACCACCGCTGGCGCTGGTTCTGGGACTTCGGCGGCGGGCACCTCACCGACCTGCACTCGCATTACGGAGACGTCATCCACTGGTGCATGAACGCGGACGCGCCGCTGGACGCGCAGGCCCTGGGCGACTCCTACGCGCTGGGCTACGAGTGCCCCGACACCGTCGCGGCCACGTGGCACTACCCGGGCTTCACGCTGGTTTACACGGGCACGCTGGTGGGCCACCTGGAGGGCGGCAACATCATCTTCCGGGGCAGCCGGGCCATGATGAAGATCAACCGCGACGGGTTCGCGGTCTACCCGGAGGGCGTGATCGCGGCCGAGAAGACCAATTACCCCGAGCCGGAGATCGAGATGCGGTCCTTGCATGACGGCTCCATCGACCACGTGCGCAACTTCCTCGACTGCGTGCGCAGCCGCAAGGCGCCCAACGCGCCGGTGGGGCCGGCGGTGGCCGCGGCCCGCGCGGCGCACTTGGGCAACCTGGCGTTTCGCAAGGGTGTACGCGTGGTGGCGTAGCCGCGCATGGAAGACGTGGCGCGGACTTCAGTCTGCCGCCCCAACCCGGGGACAGCCCGCATGTTTCCCCGGTTTCCGCGGAAACATGCGGGCTGTCCCCGGGGCCCCGGGTCCACTAGAAGCGGTAGAGGGGCTGGCCGACGGCGACGAGTTCGCCTTCCTCGGCCGCTTTGACCTCGCGCCAGTAGATGCCCTCGTCGCCCAGGTAGACTTCCAGCTCCCCGGGCCGCGGCAGCACGCCCTGGATGAGGGCCTCCGAGAGCGGATCCTCGACGTACTTCTGGAGCGCCCGCCGCAGCGGCCGGGCTCCGAAGCTGCGGTCGTTGCAGGTCTTCTCGAGGATGTAGCGGGCCGCGTCCGGGGCCAGGCGGATGCGGATCTGCTTCTCGGTCAGGTTC
>VFZS01000600.1 GCA_016871095.1 Acidobacteriota bacterium | reverse complement strand
ATTTCCACCCGACCCGGGGTAAAAGCCTCGATTCCGGAACCATGGCCAGCTTTGAGTTTGGATAGCTCATTGATTTTACGGCTTTTTTATATGGCTTGAATTATGCCATATAGCCTGTGTGAGAATATCAGGAGGAATACCCATGAATGAGCCCAATCACCTTCAGGCAGTGGCCTTGCTGCTGACCGCCGCCCTGACCTCCAGTGCGCCAAACCAGGCCAGATATTCCCCTAATCAGGTCGGCATGCTGGCTTTCGAGTCCTTCGCTGGCAGCGCCTGGATCGACCCGCCGAGGAAACACCTCGCCCAATCACCGCGGGAGCCCGCGGGTGGGACCCGGGATTTACCGCTCCATGCCGGTCACGCGCATCACCGGCAGCCCGCCAAGGGATAGGGAGTGGACGCCCGAAGGGTGCGCGGATATCCGTGCGAAATCGGGCGGTTCAGGGCCGCTAGGCTGACCGGCGCCTTGCCGTGTTTCGCCGGAAACGGGAGGTGGGTCGGAATGATGGGTCGCCCCAACCCCGCGGGTCTGTCCATCCAGCCCACCGTTCGCTGAGCGGAGTCGAAGCGAACCGACCACCGGCTTGGGCGCCGTTGGCTTCGACTCCGCTCAGCCAACGGCGCCCGCGCCTGGCGGCATTGAACAAACGCCCGTGCTACCAACGTGATCAACCCATTGAACCCACCTCCATCCGCTCATCCATCCATACCGCCAAAGGCCTCGGCGCACGGGGCAATCGCACGAAAAGCCTCTAAGCCATTGGTTATTATCCGGTTCGTTAAAACTTGGCTAGCTTTTGGCCAAATATTTCATCAGCAAAATCAATTGCTTAGAGCTTCATGCGATTACCCTGCCTTGGCGCCCGCCCCCGGTGGGCAAGGCATGATCGCGCCGGGAACCCCCAGTCCCGCCTCAGACCACGCCGATCAGGAGACCCAACAGCAGCAAACCCAGCCCGATCAGCAGAAACTTGAGCGTGACATCCGCCACCTTGCGAAACAGGCGATCGCGGGCGGCGAGGAATCGCGAGAGCTGATCCGATTGCCCCGTTTGCAGCGGCATGGTCTGGACGCTGTCCATCCCCATGATGGCGCTTTCGACTTCCAGCCGGGCCTGGGTGAAGGCGCGCAATTTTTCATGCACGGCGCCGCAGGCAAAGCAGTAACGGCCCACCAATTCCGCATCCGGTTCCCGCGCGCCGGATTCGCCCAACCGATGGCGCAACTCCAGCAAACGGGTTACCGGTTGCGCGAATTCGTCCGGCAGGTTTTCCGCAACGCGCCGGGCGCGGCTGGCGAAGTCATCGCCAATGCCGCCGAGTTCGCGGGTCAGCAGTTCGTCCAGATGCCGCTCGCTGGCGGCGCATAGAGTTTCCAGGTTCATGAATCCATCGGGCAGGTTGGAGAACGGTTCAGGACGGGGCAACGGTCACCGGCGCATCGGCGGATTCGATGCGTTCCGCCTGGCTATGCGCCCAGTAGATCAGGACGACGCCGGCCACGATCAGGGTGATCTGCTGCAAGGCCGCGCGCGCGCTGGTCTTTTGATGCAGGCTGGGGATGAGGTCGGCGACCGCGATGTAGATGAAGCTGGAAGCGGCCATCGCCAGGATGTAGGGTAGGGAGCCATGCAGGCGCTCCAAGCCGTAATAGGCCAGAATCCCGCCTATCAGCGTGGTGAGGCTGGACAGCAGGTTATAGGCCAGCGCTCGGCTTCGGCTGTAGCCGCTTTGCAGGAGGATGGCGAAGTCCCCCACTTCCTGGGGAATCTCGTGTGCCGCCACGGCCAGGCTGGTGATGACGCCGAGCTTGAGGTCGGTCATGAAGGCGGCCGCGATCAGGATGCCATCGACGAAGTTATGGATGGCGTCGCCGACCACGATCAGGGTCCCGGCGGGCTGGTGGAAGCGCTCTTCCGTATGCGTTTCGCAATGATCGGCGTGACAATGCCGCCAGAGCAGCAGTTTCTCCAGCAGAAAGAAGCCGAGGATGCCCGCCAGCACGGAGGCCAGTACCGCCTGGGTATGTTCATGGCCCGCGGTCGCCAGTGCATCCGGCAGCAGATCCAGGAAGGCCACGCTGAGCAAGGCGCCCAGTGCGAAACTGACGCCATGGGGCAGTAAGCGGGGGTGGTGGTGCTCCGGAATCAACAGCAGAACCGCCGCGCTGATCACGCTGAGGAGGCCGCCGATCAGCGTGAAAATGATGATCCAGGCCAGTAGGCTCATGGGTGCTGCTTTATTCGCGCCAGATCAGGGCGGCCATGCGGCCGGTCACGCGATCGCGGCGATAGGAGAAGAAATCGGCGGGCTGGTTGTGGGTGCACCAGCCGCCGCCATGAATGTCCTCCACAGCGACGCCGGCCTGGGTCAGACTGAGCCGTCCCAAAGCGTAGATGTCGGCCAGATAGCGGTCGTCGGCGATCGAGCGGAAAGCAGGGTCAAAGCCAGGATCGCTGTCCAGAAAGGTTTCGCGCACCTCCGCTCCCACCTCGAAGGCGTCGGGGCCGATCGCGGCCCCCAGCCAAGCCAGCACCGCCGAAGTCCCCAGGGCGGCGACAGCGGAGGCCACGACGCCCTGCGCCAGCCCCTTCCAGCCGGCATGCACGGCGGCCACGGCCGAACCATCATGGGCGCAGAGCAAAATCGGCAGGCAATCGGCGGTCATGACCGCGCACACCCTGTCGGGCGTGCGGGTCCACGCCGCATCCGCCTCCGGCGCCGCCGCCGTGGTCCCGGCCTCGATAGCGCGAATGCCATGGACCTGATTGAGCCAGCAGGGTGGCGACGGCAGATCGAAGACCCGGGTGAGCCGCTCGCGATTTTCCAGCACCCGTTCGATATCGTCACCGACGTGCAGCCCCAGGTTCAGGCTGCCGTAAGGGCCCGCACTGACGCCGCCATCGCGCAAGGTCATCAACGCCCGGACCCCGGGGGGCGCCGGCCAGTCGGGTTTGAGGTAACGTGAAATCATGGGGTGGATTGTCTCAAGGCATCGAGCAGGGTACGGAAATCCTCGGGCAAGTCCGATTGCCACTCCAGGTACTCGCCCGTCGAGGGATGTAGCAGGCCGAGCGTGGCCGCATGCAGGGCCTGCCGTCCGAAGCCGCGCAGCGCCATGATCAGTTCGGGACTGGCGCCGGCCGGGGTTCGGGCGCGGCCGCCGTAGACGGGGTCGCCCACCAGCGGAAGGCGGATATGCGCCAGATGGACACGGATTTGGTGGGTGCGGCCGGTTTCCAGCTTCACCCGCAGCAGGGTATGCGCGGCAAAGCGTTCGGCGATCCGGTAGTGGGTAATGGCCGGCTTGCCGCCGTGACGCACGGCGAAGCGCTTGCGGTCCGTGGGATGCCGGCCAATCGGCTCGTCGATGGCGCCGCCCGCGGTCGGGACGCCCTGCGCCAGGGCCAGATATTCCCGACTGACCGACCGCGCCTGGAGCTGATCCACGAGCTGCTTGTGCGACTCCAGCGTTTTGGCCACCATCAACAGGCCGCTGGTGTC
>VFZS01000599.1 GCA_016871095.1 Acidobacteriota bacterium | reverse complement strand
ATCGATCAGGGCGCCTTGGCTTCCGCCGCCAACACCCTGGACCGAAACAACTATGCCCGCTACGCCGCCGCCGGTGTCTCCGACTACTACCTGCGCAACTACCCGCAGTTCAATCAGGTGATCGTGGGCGAGAGCTTCGGCCGCTCCTACTACAACTCCATGCAGCTCAGCCTGATGCGCCAGGCCGGAGCTTTTCGCGTCAACGCCAATTACACTTTCTCGAAGTCCATGGACAACATCTCGGTGGACGGCAACGGCTTCACCACTCCCATCGACAACTACAACCTGGCGCTGAACCGCGCACGCGGCGACTACGACCGGCCCCACTCCTTCAACCTGATGACCATCTACACCTTGCCCATCGGCCGGGGCCGCCGGCTGGCCGGCGACGCTCCCGGCTGGGTGAATACTCTGATTGGGGGTTGGGACCTGGGTGTGCTCTCCATCTGGCAGAGCGGCCCGGTGGTCACCTATAGCTCCGGCCGCCAGACCGGACCTTACGCTACCAACACCTGGGTGAACTACACCGGCGACCGCAACATCGGCACGATCACCCGGAAGGGTGATGGCGTCTTCCTGTTGTCGCCCGAGCAGGTCTCGCGCTTCTCCTTCCCGGGCGCCGGCGAGATCGGCAGTGGCGGCCGCAACGCTTTCCGCGGCCCGCGCTTCTTCGGTATCGACATGTCCATGGTCAAGCGCTTCAAGCTCACCGAGAGGCACTCCGTCAACTTCCGCGCCGAAGCCTACAACCTGCTGAACAACGTCAACTTCGGCGGCCTCGGGACCAGCCTGGTCACCCCGGCGACCTTCGGCAAGCTCTCCGGCACAGTGGGCAATCCGCGCATCATGCAACTGGCCCTCCGCTACGACTTCTGATTCAGACCGGGCTGCGCCGCACACAGGCGAACGGCGCAGCCCGGCTCCCCAACCTGGCCTCCTGGGGCAAAGGCCTAGGTGTTTTTGTGCCCGGCGACTAGCGGCAAGTCACAATTGCTCTCATTCGGCGAACGCCCTAAGCTGCTGGGTGAGAGGTGTTATGCTGCGCGGATTCATCATTTGTCCGGACGCTGAACTGGCCGCTGCCCTGGAGCAGGCGCTGGCCGAGACGCGCATGGTTAGTACCAGCCGTGCGTCCTACTATCCGGACGCTCCGGACTTGGCGCGGGTGCTGCGCCAGCAGGAGCCGCAGGTGGTCTTCCTGAGCCTGGAGTCGCTCGAAGAGGGCCAGCGGATGATCCGCACCATCGAAGAGCGGGTTCCCGGCGTCCCCATAGTGGGCGTCGGCCTGAGTCGCGACCCTGACGTCCTGCTGGCCATCATGCGGGCCGGCGTTCGCGAGTACCTCTCGCCGCCCTTCGAGTTGAAGACTATTCGCGAAGCGCTGATGCGGGTGTCCGGCCTGATCGAGCGAACCTTCCCTTCCGGAACGGAGAAAGTCTACGCCTTTCTGCCCTCCAAGCCTGGGGTAGGCGCCTCGACGGTGGCGTTGCACACCTGCTTGGCGGTCTCCCGGCTGCCGGAAACCAGCGTCCTGCTGGCCGATTTCGATCTGGCCAACGGCATGATCGGCTTCATGCTCCGCCTGAACACGCAGTATTCGGTAGTGGATGCCGTCGAGCATGCGCACGAGATGGACGAGAACCTGTGGACCCGCCTGGTGGTGCCGGTGGGCAGCCTGGAAGTGCTTACGGCCGGCCGGCTTAACCCCGGCCACCGCATCGACCCAGCGTACTTGCAGCCGCTCATGGGTTTCGCCCGGCGGAGCCACGACGTCGTGGCGGTGGACCTCTCCGGCATGATGGAGCGCTTCTCGATCGAGCTTATGAGCGAGACCTCCCGCGTGTTCCTGGTTTGCACGCCCGAGATTCCCTCCCTGCACCTGGCCTCCCAGAAGCTGAGGTATCTCAACAGCCTGGAGCTGGGCGGCAGGGTCGAGGTGGTGATGAACCGCGCCGAGAAGAACCAGGTGTTGTCGGATGCCGAGATGGAGCGTCTCCTGGGCGCTCCGGTGCGGTGGACCATCCCCAACGACTACACCCGGGTGCACCGAGCCATGATGGCCGGCCAGATGGTGGAGACCGGCTCCAAGCTGGGCAAGGCTTTCGAGGAAATCGCGCGAAGCCTCACCGAGGAAACCCCGACGGTGGAGCGTAAGAAACCGCGCTTCCTGGAGTTCTTCTCCGTCAGCAGCGAGAGCCATTCCCCCGCCCGGCAGTAGCGCCCGGCCTGGCAGTTGCTCGCCCCCGCCGCCCCAGTACGCCGATGGGACCGCCTAGGCCCCTGGTCCTATTCCCGCGCGTCTTGTCCGCGTTTACCGTAGTAAGCCGGACGGCTACTCGTGAACTGTCTGGCCCTGTTCCTCTGTCTCCAGATTCTCGATGTCGTCACCACGCTGGCCTTCCTCAGTTGCGGGGTCCAGGAAGCCAACCCCCTGGTCCGGCTGGCGCTGCACTGGGCGCCTTCCCACCTCGTCGGTCTGCTGTGGGTGAAGCTGGCCGCGGTGGCTCTGGCCCTGTACTGCTGGCGCCAGGGCCGGCGCCGGCTCTTGAATCGCGTCAACGTGTTCTTTGTCGCCCTGGTGGCCTGGAACCTGGTGGCCGTGCTCGTACAGGCGGTCGTGTTCGTCTGAGACCACCTGCTTGGGTTAAGATTGGCAAGTCCGGGAGGATTCGCCATGTTTTCCAAACGATGGTCTTTTCTGGTGGCCACGCTGTGCCTGGCTTGGGCAGGCTGGTCGCAGCCGCAGCCTGCCGCGCCGGCGGCCCCCTTCAACCTGCGCTGCGAGTACCTGGTAGCGCCCATGGGCGTGGATGTGGCCCAGCCGCGTCTGTCCTGGGCGCTGGATCACCCCGAGCGCGGGCAGGCGCAGTCCGCCTACCAGGTTCTGGTTTCGCTCCAGCCGGGTGCGCCGGACGGGGACCAGTGGGACAGCGGGCGCGTGGCCTCGGCGCAGTCCACGCACGTCGCCTACGGCGGCAGGCCGCTGGCCAGCGGCCGCACCTACTACTGGAGAGCGCGCTGGTGGGACAACCGCGGCGCGGCTAGCCCCTGGAGCGCGGTCACGCAATTCGACACCGGGTTGCTGGCGGCCTCCGACTGGAAGGGCCAGTTCATCGGCGGCGCCAACCAGCTTCGCAAGGAGTTCACCCTGGCGCGCGCCCCGGCGCGCGCCCGCGTCTACATCGCCGGCCTGGGCTACTACGAGCTGCGTGTCAACGGCCGCAAGGCCGGGCGCTCGGTGCTCGACCCGGCCTGGACCACGTACGAGAAGCGCGTGCTCTATACCACTATCCGTGAGTTTCTTTGCGGCCTGCGACGATTCTGTGGGGCGGGCGCCCCCGCCCGCGCACCGGCCCCCAGCCCGGTGCCTGGCCCACTATCCGTGAGTTTCTTTGCGGCCTGCGACGATTCTGTGGGGCGGGCGCCCCCGCCCGCGCACCGGCCCCCAGGCCGGTGCCTGGCCCACCTGGGGGTCGGCCTGCGGCTCAGGGCAGCCACCCCACCGGTTTGGTTGCGGCTGTGC
>VFZS01000598.1 GCA_016871095.1 Acidobacteriota bacterium | reverse complement strand
AGCGAGTTGTTCAAGGACCGCCCGGTGGTGGGGATTCACGCGGTGGATCTGGTGCTGGGCTTCGGGACGCTGCACTGCCTGACGCAGCAGGAGCCGCTAGCCGCGGGGGCAGGGTGCCAATGCGGCGCAGGGGCGTAGTTGGGCAGCAGGAGCCGCTAGCCGCGGGGGCATGAACATGGCGCTGGTGAAAATGGGGACAGGCCGGGGTGTCCACGGGGGGACACCCTAGCCAGTCCCCATTTTCAGGGCATTGCTCAGCGCGCGGCGCGGGAGTTGCCGATGGCTTCGGTGGTGGTGAGGGCGCGGGAGTAGAGGCGGAGGCGCTCGAACTCGGTTCCGGGATGGACTCGCGTGAGCACCTGGAGCCGCGGCCCGCCGGTCACATTGCCGATCTCCGGCTTGAGGACCGCGGCGGCGGGATCGCGTGAGGGATAGAGGGACTGAACGAAGCGCCCGTAGCCGTACTTGCGCTCATCGCTGGGGCCGCCGTCGCACAGCAGCCCGTCCACGACGACGGAGATCACTTTCGGCCCGCCGTCCACCATGAAGCTGGCGTGATGCCAGGCATCCGGCCCCACCAGCATCGGATCGCTGTCCCAACGGAAGCGGCGCGCGCCGTCGGAGATCTCGAGCTCGAGCGTGTGCCGCCGCCCGGTGGTGAGCAGGATGCCGGGGCCTTGCGGCCCGGGCCGCGAATCCAGGAGGATCTGCCCCGGTTCGGCGTAGGTCATCCGCAGGCGGAAATCCAGCGTGAAGCCGCCGCCACGCTCGAGATCCGGCAGGACCGGCATGCTGAGCGCGCCGCCCGGGCGCAGCTCCGCCGCGGCGAACTCCGCCAGCAGCCCGTCCCGGGTCAGGGTGCGCCGGTTGGGCTGGTCCCAGAGCTGCTCCAGGAAAGCGGCGGGGATCTCGCCCACCCGGGCGGAGGTCTTCTGCGTGGCGGTGATGAAGTAGCGCCCCTGGTGCTCGACCAGGTCGGGGTAACTACAGCCTTCGGCGGTGTTGTCCACGTAGCGGACCATCTCCGGCTGAGTCCAGTAGATCTTCCCGTTTCTTTCCGTGCCGCCGCTCAGCCAGGCGATGTTGCGGCTGCCCAGGGCTTCCTCCTGGTTGTACCAGCGGTGCCCGTTGTTGTGAAACCAGAACAGGAACTTCCCGGCGCTGGTCTTCCACAGGCGGGGGCAGGCGCGGGGATGGCGGAACTGTCGGCCGCCGGGCGTGTAGGCGGCGTACTCAGGCGGGGTCCAGGTCTTGCCGCGGTCCCGGCTGTAGTAGTGGACCGGATGCCCCTCGATGGTGCGCGCCATGGCGTAAAGGCTGCCGTCGCTCAGGGCCACCAGGTTGTGCTCGTCGCATACCGGGCCGTTCACGGAGCCGAGGCCTTCGTCGCCCTCGGGCAGCATGATCCAGCGGTGCTTGCGGGGGTCGGTCTCGCTGAGCAGGTTGGGGCTGCGGAAGATCACGCCGCGGTCTTCCGGCATGAAACCGTAGCCGAAGTAGGCGATCTTGGCGGCCCCGAAGAACACGTCGCCGCGATCCACGATTGGCTCCCCGATGCCCCAGAAGAACGGCGCCTCGCCGCCGAAGGGGTTTTTTTGCTCGATGCGGAGCGGACGCATGGGAATGTAGAAGCGCTCCGCGGACCAGGAGCGGCCGCCATCGTCGCTGTACTTGTAGGCGTAGTGGCCCAGTGTATCCACCCGGCGGCGGGAGGACTCGACCAGGGAACGGGAGTCACGCATGTTGTCGCGATTATAGGTGTAGAACACGTACACGCGGCCGGCAGGCGTGATCACCGGCATGGCCCAGGAAGCCTCCGGGCCAGAGGCAGGCTCGATATCCACCAGCGGGCTCCAGGTCTTGCCCAGGTCCGAAGTGCGCGTGGCCACCACGTGCTGCCCGGTGTCGCCCTCGCGGCCCTTGCCGGTGGTCATCACGCAGAGCCAGCCGCCGTCCCTGGTGGTGACCATGTAGGGCTGATCGCAGTAGCCTTCGCTCGGTATGGGAAAGCCCTCGGAAAAGCGGCGCCAGTCGGGCAGGCGCTCGGCGGCGCTCAGGGTCCACATCAGGCAGCACAGCCCGCATATGATCCGTGGAGCAGGATTTGTCATAGAATCTCTCTCTACTGGCAGATTCTAACGCTCGATCGCGGAGGTGCGCATGAATCGACGAAACTTCGCCAAGACTCTGGCCGCAACCCCGGTGATGCCGGCGCTGGCGAACCAGGAGTACGAGAAACGCACGCGGGGCCTGCCGCCGCTCACTATCAAGGACGTGAAGGTGATCACCACCAGCGGCGGGCGGCGCTACCGCTGGGTGTTTGTGAAGATCCTCACCAGCGAGCCCGGGCTGTACGGCATCGGCTCGGCCGCCAATCAGTACCAGGTGGACGCCATCGTGGCGGCCCTGGAGAAGAGCCTGGGGCCGTGGCTGATCGGCAAGGACCCCGGCCGGATCGAGGATTTGTGGCAGAGCGCCGGTTTCCGCACGTACTGGCGCCAGGGCCCGGTCAACAACAACGTGCTGGCGGCCATGGACATGGCGCTGTGGGACATCAAGGGCAAGCGGGCGGGCATGCCGGTGTACGAGCTGCTGGGCGGCAAGACCCGCGACGCGGTGGCCTGCTACGACCACGCCGGCGGGCGCGACCGGGAGTCGGCTGTCGCCGCCGTGGAGAAGTCCATCAGCCAGGGCTTCCGCCACATCCGCGTGCAGTACGGCTCGGGCGGCTACGGCGGAGGCGGTTTCATCCCGCCGGGGAAGGGCAGCCGGCCCGAGGGCGGCTACAGCGGCCCGGCCTTCGATGAGGAACTCTACGTTGACACTATACCCAAGGTATTCGACTACGTGCGCGCGAAGGTGGGCTTCGAGCCGAAGCTGCTGCACGACGTGCATTCGCACCTGAGCGGCATCAACGCGGTGGAATTCTGCCGCCGCATGCAGCCTTACCAGATGTTCTTCATAGAGGACGTCCTGCCGCCCGAGCAGCTCGCCTGGTACCGCCAGATCCGCCAGGTATGCGCCACGCCCCAGGCGGTGGGCGAAGTGTTCGCGCACCCTTACGAGTACATCCCGCTGATCACCGAGCGGCTCATCGACTTCGTGCGCTGCCGCGTGGCGGCCATCGGCGGCATCACCCAGGCCAGGAAGATCGCCACGCTGTGCGAGTTCTTCGGCGTGCGGACCGCCTTTCAGGAGGGCGGCGACAACGACCCGGTCAACCAGATGGCCAGTTATCACGTGGACATCTCGAGCACCGCCTTCGGCATCCAGGAGGAGAACCAGTTCCCGCCCCAGGTGCACGAGATGATCCCCGGCTGCGCGCAAATCCGCAGCGGCTACTTGTACGGCAGCGACCGGCCCGGCCTGGGCCTGGACCTCAACGAGCAGCTTGCCGCCAAGCACCCGCTGGAGCCTTTCCCCCGGGGCGGCGCCTATCAGACCGACCGGGCCATGGACGGCTCGGTGGTGAAGCCCTGAACAGGCCGGATGGCTTTCGGGCGGGGTCCGCAGCAGCGTCAACCTGGCGGTC
>VFZS01000597.1 GCA_016871095.1 Acidobacteriota bacterium | reverse complement strand
AAGCCATGCTGCGGCTGGGGTTCCCGAAACCACGCATCGCCGTCTGTGGTCTGAACCCGCATGCCGGCGAGCACGGCCTGTTCGGCGACGAGGAGGGACGCCTCATCGTCCCGGCGGTCGAACAGGCGCGGTCACTGGGGATCCCCTGCGAAGGCCCGCTGCCGCCGGACACCGTGTTCTGGAAGGCGCTGCGCGGGGACTACGACCTGGTGGTGGCGCTTTACCACGACCAGGGCCACATCCCCATGAAGCTGGTGGCGTTCGAGCACGGCGTCAACCTCACGCTGGGTCTGCCCATCATCCGCACCTCGGTCGATCACGGCACCGCCTACGACATCGCGGGCAAGAACCTGGCCGACCCGGGCAGCATGAAAGCGGCACTGCTGCTAGCCGTGCGCATGGCTGCTGCGCCGTAAGGCGCCCCGCCCCGCGGTTAGCGGCTATGGCCGGTTGGCCCGGGTCCAGGCTTCCATGAAATCCTTGCCCCGGTAGCGAATAGTGCGGTCGTTGACCACCTCGGCGCCGGTGCGCCGCGCGGCATCGATGGGCAGGGTGTTGCGGGTGGTGTACTCGTACTCGAAGACCACCGGGCCTTCGATGCGGTAGGGCTTGATCTGGCCGAGCTTCTCCATGGCCCGCCGCGCCTTCTCCCGGATCAGCTCCCGCGCCGCCTGCGCCGACAGCGAGATGCAGGCGTAGCGCGCCAGGCCCTCCTTGACGATGGCCACCTCGGCGTCCGGCACGATATCCTGAAGCTCCTTGGCCGCGGTCTGGTCGCCGCTCAGGAAGATCACCGGGACGTTGTACCAGCCGGCCAGCGCCGCGCGCGTGCTGATCTCGCCGGCGAGTTTGCCGTTCATGAGCATGTTCTGAATGCCCAGTGACGAGTAGCTGTGCGCCATGATGCCGGCGCGCACTCCGGCCAGGCTGTGCTGGCCGAGGAAGGCCACCGCGGCGTAGCCGCGTTCCAGGGTCATGGTGACGCCCAGCCCGCCGATGATGAGCTTGGCCTTGGGATGGATGGTCGCCACCGACAGCGTCTGGCTGCCGTCGTGGGCGTCCCACACCACCACTTCATCGGCGCCGCCGGCCAGGAAGCCATCCACCGCGGCGTTGATCTCGCCGGTGAGCAATTGGCGCAGCTCGGGGTCGCGGGGTTCCGCCTGATCCTGGCGGCAGATGCCCGCCACTCCCTCCGCGTCGGTGATCATGAAAACGCTCTTCCTAGCTTGACCCGAAAGGGCCAGCGGGATGAGCATGAGACAGGCGAAGAATGATTGGCAGCCCATGGCCGCCAGTATACGCCGCTTCAGCTCCGCGGCGCAGGTTTAGGATGGAGCGGGAGACGGGACTCGAACCCGCGACATCGACCTTGGCAAGGTCGCACTCTACCAACTGAGTTACTCCCGCGCTCTCGACTATTCTCCCTCCGCCCCGGCCAGCCTGTCAAATGCCAAGGGTTGCACGCGGGGCCTGCCGCACTGACAGGATGGACCGAAAATGGTTTTTCCCGTTCCCGCTTACCTGTTCATAGCAAAGCGTTTATCCTCCGAAAAGTTTTTGCTCCCCACCCCGGGAAGTGTGCTAGACTGGCTTTCCGCGGTAGCTGGGTGGGTGCCCCTGGGAACCGCGGAGTTCGGGACCTCAGACCGAGGGATCGCCTCCGGAGCCATCCGCGGATGCGGTGGGTTTCCACAGGCTGTGGAAATGGTGTGGGATTTTTGTTGCCCCGGTAGCAGAGCAGCGACATGGATTCATGGGAACTCATTAAGAAGCGCCTAGCGGATCAACTGAGCGCCGAGAGCTTCCACAACTGGTTCAGTGGCTCGAGATTAGAGCGCACCGCCGCGGGCACTCTGTGTGTGTCGGTGCCCAGCGACGCGGCCCGGCGCTACATTGAGCAGGAGTACATGGGGCTGGTGAATGCGGCTCTGCGGGAATTGGCGCTACCCGCACAGGCGGTTCGATTCGAGGTGGCGGGGGCGGGAACGGATTCTGGCCCTCGCCCCGCTGCCGGCCCCCCCCAGGAGGTGACCTTCCAGCGTGCCGCCTCGCAGCTCAACACGCGTTTCACGTTCGATTCCTACGTGGTCGGCTCCTGCAACCAGTTCGCGCACGCGGCAGCGAAGGCCGTCGCCACTCACCCCTGTGAGCGCTACAACCCGCTGTTCATTTACGGCGGGGTAGGCATGGGCAAGACCCACCTGATGCACGCTATTGGCCACGCCCTGCTAGCCAGCTACGCCAGCATGCGCATCGTCTACACTTCCAGCGAGCGCTTCATGAACGAGATGATCGCCTGCATCCGCCTCCAGCGCATGGGGCTATTCCACAAGCACTACCGCTCGGCGGATGTTCTGCTGGTGGATGACATCCAAGTCCTCTCTGGCAAGGAGGGCACGCAGGAGGAGTTCTTCCATACCTTCAATGAGCTGTACGAGCACCAGAAGCAGCTGGTCATTTCCAGCGACTCGCCTCCCAAGGAGATCCCCGGCCTGGTGGAGAGATCCCCGGCCTGGTGGAGCGGCTGCGTTCGCGCTTCGAGTGGGGGCTCATGGTGGACATACAACCCCCGGACCTTGAGACCAAGATGGCCATCCTTGACAAGAAGGCCGAGGAGTACGGCGTCTGCCTGCCGGAGGACGTTCGTATCTTCATCGCCACCAAGACCCGTTCCAACGTCCGTGAACTGGAGGGCGCGCTGGTGAAGTTGATGGCGTACTCCTCGGTAAGCAGCGCCACAATCAGCTTGCCCATGGCCCAGCAGATCCTCAAGCACCTGGTAGTCGGCGGCCACGAGCGGCGGGTAAGCATCGATGGAATCATCAAAGTGGTGGCCGGACGCTTCAACTTGCAGGCCACTCAACTGAAGCAGAAGAGCAACACACGCGCCATAGCATACCCTCGGCAGATCGCCATGTACCTGGCCAAGGAAGTCACCGGCGCCTCACTACCAGAGATCGGCCGCGTCTTCGGAGGCAAGCACCATACTACGGTCCTGCACTCCATCCACAAGATTGCCACGCAACGGGAGAGGGACGCGGATTTGAACAGGCTCATCCACAGCCTAACCGAATCAATACATTGAAGATACAAAGATTTCCACAGCCACTCCAGGAGCCACCTTGTGCATGCCTGTGCCTCCAGGTACCAGCCACGGATATGCTCTGGCTCTTCCTCAGGGGCTTCCACAGCCACGCCTACTGCCAACACGTAGGATTTTGTATAATTTAGAGGAGAATCAACATTTCAACAGGCCCTACGAATGTGGTTCCTATATGTTGACTGAAACGCTAAGGGCTCGGATCTACACAGCCCTCCGGAACGGAGATCTGCTTCTATGGAATTCACCGTCGCTAAGCCGCATCTGGTTCGGGAACTGAGCCTGTGCCAGGGAGTCATCGAGAAGCGAACCACCATCCCTATCCTGTCCAACGTGCTTATTGAAGCGCGGGGCGATGTGATCATGCTGACCGCCACGGACCTGGAGCTTGGGATTCGTTGCTCTTGCACCGCCGAGGTGCAGCAGGAA